>JACQYG010000280.1 GCA_016208345.1 Chloroflexota bacterium | reverse complement strand
CGCCATCCCAGTTCAGGCGGATAAGGCCGAGGCCAGGTTCAAGGACGGGGTCCTGACCCTGACCCTGCCCAAGGCTGAGGAGATCAAGCCCAAGACGATCAAAGTCAAGACTGACAAGAAGCAGAATGCTTAATGCCAAATCTGGAGGGATCAACTATGAGCATAGTTCGTTGGGAGCCCTTTAGAGACGTACTGACCCTGCGAGATGCCATGGATCGGCTTTTCGAAGAGAGCTTCGTCCGGCCTCGTGCGGGTTGGCTGGGGGCCACCGGCCTGGGCCGGCTCGACCTGGACATCTATGAGACCAAGGATGACGTGGTGGTGAAGGCCGCCGTGCCGGGGGTCAGGCCCGAGGACGTGGACATCACCGTCACCGGCGATACCCTGGCTATCAAGGCCGAGACCAAGGAAGAGACCGAGACTAAAAAGGGCAACTACTACCACAAGGAGTGCCGCTACGGCCAGTTTGCCCGATCGGTATCCTTGCCAGTGGCAGTGAAGTCCGATAAGGCCGAGGCCAGGTTCAAGGACGGGGTCCTAAACCTGACCCTGCCCAAGGCGGAGGAGGCCAAGCCCAGGGTCATCAAGATCAAACCCGAAAGAAAGTAAACGAAACCTGCGGCCCGGTGACCATGGGCCTAGAGAGCGGAGAGGCGCCTGTTGCGGTGCCTCTCCGCTTTCGGTCAGGAGATAAGCCCGGGCCCATCTCCTGCTCTCTAACTCTTCGACCACGCCCAGTATTTCCGCCAGGTCGGGGCTTTCCTTCGTCGGATAGACTTTGCTGAAGCGAACCCTCCCGTCTTTCGCCACCACAAAGATGGCCCGCTCGCTGAAGCCCTCCGGGCGAAGCACCCCATATCGCCGCGACACCGCGCCGTGGGGCCAGAAGTCGCTGAGCAGGGGAAAGGACTTTACCCCTAGCGACTCGGCCCAAGCCTTCTTACTGGGAACACTGTCCACGCTGATACCCAGGACCTGGGTATCCCAGCGCGCGAACTCGGCGTAGCGGCCCTCGAACGCGCGCATCTCCGATGCTCAGACCGAGGTCCAGGCCAGCGGGTGAAAGGCCAGGACCACGTTCATCTTTCCCTGGAAGTCGCTCAAGGTCACCTTCTGCCCGGCTGTATCGGGCAACGTGAAATCCGGCGCCACATCGCCGATTTTCGGGGCCACACTCTCTACCATGTTTGCCTCCTCCGGGTATTCATGACCTAGACGAAGGCGTCCTTCAATGCCTCGAACTCCTCCGCGAACCGGGGACTCACTATTGGCTGCTTCACCAACAAGCCAGCCCTCATGGCTGGGACCTGGTCCTCGTAGGTGGGCTTCCCCTCCACCTGATAGATGACCCCAGTGGGGATGCGCTCGCCCCACTCCAGGGCTTTGGCAAACGCCTTCATCCTGTCTGTGGGGTCGTACCCGGTTTCATCCTCAACCTTGTACACCCGCTGGCGATACCAGTCGTAGGTGTTCACCCGGTTGAAGGTCACGCAGGGCTGGAGGGCGTCCACCAGGGCGTAGCCCCGGTGGTTGATGGCCTTCATGATCGTGTCGGCCAGGTGCTTGAGGTCTCCGGCGAAACTCCGGGAGACGAAGGTGGCACCTGCCGCCAGGGCCAGGGCCAGAGGGTTAACCGCGGCCTCAATTGCTCCCTCGGGTGAGGTGGTGGTGACGAATCCGCGATCGCTGGTGGGCGAATACTGCCCCTTGGTCAGGCCGTAGATCTGGTTGTCCTGAATGATGTCCACTATGTCGATGTTGCGGCGCATGGCGTGCAGGAAGTGATTGCCGCCGATGCCATAGCCGTCACCATCACCGTGTACAGCGATCACCCTCAAGCTGTGATTGGCCAGCCTAATGCCAGTAGCCACCGGCATGGGCCGGCCGTGGATGGACAGGTAGCCATTGGCCCGGGTGTAATCCGGCAGCTTGCTGCCGCAGCCGATGCCAGAGACGAACATCACCTGGTAGGGCTTCAGGTCCAGCCCGGCCAGGGCCATTTTTACCGCGTTCCAGATGCCGTAGTCGCCGCAGCCCACGCACCAGGTGGGCCGCACCGGCACGAAGAAGTCTTTCACATCGGACATCTCACTTCACCTCCTCGGGCAGATGGGCCAGGATGTAATCCGGGGAAAGGGCTCGGCCGTCGTACTTCAGGATCCTGGCATTCACCACAATGCCCGTGTGCATGCGCAAGAGGCTCGCCATCTGCCCGGAGTAATTGCTCTCCACGTCGACGATGTACTTGGCCCGGGACAGGGGCGCCACCACTTTCTCGCCGGGGAAGGGCCAAATATCCACCAAGTGGACGAGGTTGGCCTTTCGCCCGCTGCGATTGAGCACATCCACCGCCTCGCGCAGTGGTCCGTAGGTAGACCCCCAGGCCAGGAAGGTGATGTCGGCCTCCGGCGAGCCGTACGTCTCCGGGGCCCGCATTTCCTGCCGGGCGGCCTCCAGCTTGCGCATGCGCTTTTCCACCATCCTGGTGCGAATGTCAGCCTCCTCGGTGATGTGGCCCTCCTCGTCGTGCTCGTCCGAGGTAGCGGAGTAGACCGCCTTGGGATGGCCGGGGATGGCCCGGGGCGAGATGCCCGACCCGGTGAACTGGTATCGACGGTATGGGCCATCCAAGGCGTCCAGCTCCGCATCGCTCAGGATCTGTCCTCGATCGATGGTCGCCTCCGACAGGTCAAAGGCCTCCTTCTCCACCGACCGGATGGCACCGGCCAGGAATTCATCGCTGATCACGATGGCCGGTGTCTGGTATCGCTCCGCCAGATTGAAGGCCCTGATCCCGGCCTCATAACATTGCTCCACGGTGCCGGGAGCCAGGACGATGCGGGGGAATTCCCCCTGGGAAGCGTGCAGGAGAAATAACAGGTCCCCTTGCTCGGTGCGTGTGGCCAGCCCGGTGGAGGGGCCCGGCCGCTGTGCCTCCACGATGACCACGGGGGTCTCGGTCATCCCCGCCAGCCCCAGGGCCTCCACCATCAGGGAGAAGCCGCCGCCCGAGGTGGAGGCCATGGCCCGCACCCCGGCGTGGCCCGCTCCGATGGCCATGCAGACGGCGGCGATCTCATCCTCGGTATGTTTGGTGACGATGCCGTACCGGGCTGCCCGGGCCGACATGAACTCGATGATGGTGGTGGAAGGGGTCATGGGATAGGCCGCCACAAACTTGCACCCGGCGGCCAGGGCCCCCAGGCAGAAGGCCTGGTTGCCGTTGATGACCATCCGCGGTGGCCCGGACACTGGCTCCAGCCGATAGTCGAAGGACGAAGCGAAGGTGGTCCTGACATAGTCCAAGGCCGCCTGGGCAATCTTCAGGTTCAGGTCCACCACGTCCTGGCCCTTGCGGCGGAAGTTGTCCTCAATGACGCTGGCTACCTTGGAGAAATCGTACCCGGTGAGCCCGGTGGCCGCCCCCAGGGCTGCCGTGTTGACCATGGCCCTGGTGCCGCCGGCATCTTTCACGATCTTACCGAGGGGAACCGGGAAGGCCAGGATGCCCCTGGCCTTCAGCCAACCAGCATCCACGGCGTGCTCGGGGTCGTACAGCACCCCTCCTCCGGCAGGGATGTCCTCCCGATGGCGCAGCACTGCCTCCTCGGTCAAGGCCATCAAGAGGTGAGGGGGGCCGCCGTGGGAGTACAGAGGGCGTGTGCCGGCCCGGATCTGGAAGAAGTTGTGGCCTCCCCGGATCCGGGACCGGTAGTCCGGCAGGCCGAAGACGTGAAGCCCGCCCCGAGCCAGGGCCTTGCAGAAGCCGGCGCCGCTGGACTCCACGCCCTGGCCGGCCTCACCGCCGATGATAAAGGTCATGTCGTTCAGAGGCATAACGCATACTCCTTGATTCAGTCCCGCTTCTCAAACATGTCCTTGGCGGCGCCGCAGTCGGGGCAGACCCAGTCCTCCGGCAGGGATTCAAAGGCCGTGCCCGGGGCCACCCCATGCTCCGGGTCCCCCTTTACGGGGTCGTAGATGTACCCGCAGACCAGACATTCCCACTTGCTCATTTCGTCTCTCCTTTCATTGCCAAAGAGTTGTGGAAGAAAACAGGTTAACCCTCAGAAGATATCGGAGAACACCTTAAATTTACTAGTAAAGAATCAGGCCTTCCACGGCGAGGCCAGGCCCTGTAATTGCGGGTTGGCTACCCCCTTATGTTGGATCAGGACCCTGAAGACCTCGCCCATCCCGCCAGGCATGATCAGATGCCTGGCGGCCAGGCGCTCCCTGCGGGCCTCCAGGCCGTCGGGCAGCTCATCTATCTCCGACAAGACCCCCAGGGACAAAAGGAACATCATCTGGCTGGTGATGCCGGTGGTCGCCAGGCCGGCCTTTTCGCCGTGTTTCACTAGAGCAGTGAAATCCACGTGGGCGGTCAGGTCCTGGCGGCCTACGGCCTCGTAGGGATTGGTGCAGAGCCGGTGCCCCCGATAGCCCACCAGCGTCCCCCCTAGGTGCCGGGGATCATACAACTCAGGAGCCTCATAGCCGTAGTCGATGGTGACCACAAAGCCCCGGTCCAAGGTCTCGCCCACCTGTTCGAGCCACCGGAGGGCGGCCAGGTTCACCTCGGCCTCCTGGCCCTGGACCAGCTCCACACCCAGGGCTGGGAAATACTCGACCAGCCCGCTGGCCGACACCGGGCCCTCCACCTCCACGAAACGACCGTCCTTCAGGGTCACGTAGATCTCCCGGAGGTGGCCCCGGACCATCCGTACCCGGTGCACCGGCAAGGCATCGACGAATTCGTTGGACAGAACGCACCCAACAAGAGGCAAAGGCTCTCGGATCAGGTGCGCCATGTCGAAGAACCACTGCACCTTGCTCCGGGGCAGAGAGAGCGTCCCCAGCCGGCGGCGCTGGACGGCAGCCAACGGTCGGCTGACCTCCACGATCAGGTAGCGGAGTCCGGCGAAGAGCTCGGGCAACGCCTCTCGAAGGGTCTTTAGGATATCCCCGGCCAGGAGGCCGGTGCCGGCCCCGCATTCCACGACGGCAAAGCCCACCGGGCGGCCCAGGAGCTCCCACATCTGAGTGAGCTGTCGAGCCAGGGCCGCGCCGAAGAGAGGCGAGACGTTGGGGCTGGTGAAGTAGTCGCCCTCCTTTCCAATCCGCCGCCCTGGCGCGGTATAGTAACCCAGGCCGGGGGCATAGAGCGCCAAAGCCATGTATTCAGCGAAGGTGATCCGGCCCCGCTCCCTGATCCGCCGGCGGACCAGTTCCTTGAGAGCGGGCCGGCAGAGGCAGTTTTCTTTACTAGCATCCCCACCCGGGCGGGTCAAGGGCCTCATACAGAATTATACCCCCTCGGTCAATGGTTCTTTGCTAGTAAAGAAAGGCGGCCCAAGGCTAACCCTCCCCGCCCGCCAGGACCTCCTGAATTAGAGACTGGGCGTATTTCAAGAGCTCCTGGGCCTTTCCCGGCGGGGTGCCCGTGACCTCCAGGTACCGCTCCAGGGCCTCCATCGGGGTGACCTGCTCGGCGAAGCGTCCGCCGAAGCGCTGGCGCACCGGCCGCTGAACCTCCTTGGCGATGCCAGCCACGTAGTCAGCGTCCCGGAGGGCCCGGTGCACCTCCTCCTCGCGGAAGGAGCCCTCCTGCTCCGGGTCCATCTGGACCCGGACCCGGACCACGGCCCCGGCCACGTTGGCCCCAGAGATGGCGGATAGCACCGCCTGGGTGGGGTCTGCCCCCCGGGCGTCCACCTGGACGGTGACGAAGGGCCGCGCCGGCACCGGCACGAACTCGAACGTGGTGTTGCCTTTGCCCAGGTCAACCACCACGAAGCCCTTGTCCTGGCCCTCCTCGCCGAAGTCCACCCGCTCCAGGCTCCCGGGGTAGACCACGGGCGGGTAGGCGCCCGGGTTCACCACCTGATGTCTATGGATGTGGCCCAGGGCCACGTAATCGAAGGCAGGGTCGGCCAGCAGGCCCAGAGGAAAAACGACGTCCTGGCCCAACATGACGCTCCGCTCGGAGCCGTACGTAGCGCCCTGGACGCTGGCGTGGGCGGCCAGGAGGGCCGGGACGCCGGGCTCCAGGGCCGCCACCTCCGCCTGGATGATGTCGGCGACCTTCTTCAGTATCTGCTCGCCCAACTCCTCCGGGGTGAGGTTCTTGTATTCGTCCCGGGCCAAGAGGGCACCTTTAACCACCCAGGGGAGGGCCACGATCTGCAAGGGGCCGTGAAGGGTCTCTATGCGGTACGTCCCGGGCTTCCGGGCCACCTGGACATCCTGCACGCCCAGGGTGTCGAAGATCTCCACAGAGTGGGCCTTTCCCAGGACGTTGGGCGTGTCGTGGTTGCCCACCAAGAGGAACACCGGGATGCCACCCTCCGCGAGGCGGCGGACGCGCCGGGCGAACTCCCGCTGCTGAGTGGGGGTGGGATCCCTGGTCTTGTAGGCATCTCCGGCGAAGAGGGCCAGGTCCACCCGGTTCTGCAGGGCGTGGTCCACGGCCTGGTCCAGAGCCGCCAGGAAGTCCAGGAGGCGGGAGGACATCCCGGTAGCCGGGTCGGTCCGGCCGTAGTTCTCCACACCCAAGTGTGCGTCGGCGAAGTGCAGTATCTTGATCACGGGCTCCCTCGTCTCTCCGGCGTCGCCCGGGCTCTTGGCCTTCTTTCCCGGGTGAACTGGATGACCGCCAGGTTGAAGGCGTCGGGCTGGAAACGATAGGGGGCATGGCCGGCCCAACTGATCCCGCCCGAGGCCCGGATGGAGTCGGGTATCAGGCACAGCTCCGACCCGGCGATGGCCCGCTGCAGGGAATAGCCGGCGCTTATGGGTATCAAGGCGTCGTCCTCGCCCCACACGATCAGGGTAGGACAGCGAATGGAACCCAGTTCCACCCCCAGCTCAGGGTTAACCTCGGGGGTAACGGCGTCCACCAGGATGAGCTTGTCCAGCAATTCCGGCCGGGTGACGGCCACCTTCAGGCATATCCCGCCGCCGTAGGAGGCGCCCACCAGGATGGCGCTGGGCAGCCCCAGCGCTGACATGAGCCCAATCAAGATCATGGCGCCCAGGTCGTAGGTGAGCCCTGCCGAAAGCCCCCGGCCCAGAGGCCGGGGGGACTGGCCGTAGCCGGGCAGCTCTGGGACAAAGACCCGGTGGTAGGCCGCCAACCCGCGGATATTGTGCTCCCAGGTTCGCCAGGTATTGGACTTATGGCTGCCGTGCACCAGGATCATGGCCGGGCCGTGGCCTTCCACCACGTAATGCAGGCGCAGGCCTTCCGCCACGACGAACTTGTCTTGCAAAGCTACTCTCCGAAAAGCTCCGTCCGGGCCTTCTCCGCCTCCCGGCGCTGCTCGTCCCGCTCGCGATGGCCCATGGCCCGGTAGAAGGCCTCGTCGTAGGTGCGGGTACGCACCTCCACCGGCATGGGCACGGCGTAGCCCAGGACCAGGGCCTGCTGGCGGGGGTCCAGGGCTGCCAATAGAGCCTTGAGCCGACCGCCGCCGCCGACCCCGGTGAAGACCGCCTCGATGTCCTTCTCGTCGTTCAAGAGCGCGGTGATCTTGGTGCCGATCTGGGAAAGCACCTCAGTGTCAATGCCCGAGGGCCGCTGGTCTATTACCAGCAAGGTCACGAAGTACTTGCGCATCTCCCGGGCGATGGTGCCGAAGATGGTCTGGCGGGCGGCCACAGGGTTCAGGAACTTGTGGGCCTCCTCGATGGTGATCATGAGCTGCCGGGGCCGGTCTTCTGGCTTCTTGGTTTGCTGGTATCTCTCGGTTTTCTGTCGGTAAAGATCGTGGATGCGCCTGGTGATGATGTTGGCTACCAGGATGTATTCCCGGGGGTTATTGTACTGGCCGAACTCCAGGATCACGTGGCGGCCCGACTCGATCGAGCGCACGATCTCATCGATGACTGAATCATCCACGTGTTCTTTGACAAAGCCCAAACGCCCGATCATGTCCAGTTTTCGCTTCAGGGCGGCCATAGCCTCCGGGTGGGCGCCGCTCTCCCGGGCGAAGTCCCGCAGGGTCTCTGCGTCCATGTTGAGCAGCTGTTGCAGCCACCGGTCCCTGTATCTGTCCACCAGCAGATAAGAGGATTCCACCGCGGTCGAGGTGAGATTCAGCTCTTCCTGAAGCAGGGCCACGTCCTCCACCTGGATCTGATTGAGCCCGATGACCACCACCCCGTCGGGCTGGACGTTGCGGTTCCGGGCGGACTCGGGGTCCAGGGTGTAGCTCAGAACCTGGGGCCCGAAGAGCTGGCGCAGGCCTTTCACGAAATGCCCGGTCTCCTCGCTCTGAGTCTCCCAGCCGTACTCGCTGTGCATGTCGAAGACCAGGTTAACGGCGGCGCGGCTCTTGATGATGCCAGAGAGCATCAGCCGGGCCAGGAAGCTTTTGCCGGTGCCCGACTTGCCGAAGATGCCGTTAGAGCGTTCCACGAAACGCTCCAGGTCCATGCACACCGGCACCTCCATGTTCAGGGGCTTGCCGATCTCGAAGAACTTCTTCTTGCCCACCCGTTCCACGCCGCTGACAGTGTCCTCCTGGAAGACCCGCAGGAAGTCGTCCTCGTCGGCCTCATACACCGGCGAGAAGTGGCTGGGCACGGTCTTCACCGGCCGCAGGCCCTGGTCCTCCAGAGAGGGCTCCGCGTCCAGCATGAGCATGGGGGCGATCTTGACGGTGCCGAAGGTGCTGGTGCCAGCCAGGACGGCATTGGCGAAGTCGTCGGCGCCGGCAGGCGGGTCCAGGAGCACCTGCTCGTTGGTGGCGCCCAGGGCAACGTCGGTGATCAGGGAAAAGAATTGCTTCTTCTGCCCCTCGATCACCACGAAGTTCCCCACCCGCATGCTCTCCACCGAGGCCGAGGGCTCTAGCTTGGCGGTGAGTCCCTCCAGGAGGGAGCCTTGGATAACGGTGCCGATGCGTTGGCGGTCTCTCATGTTACTCCTCTTCGCCTGGCTGGTTCAGGAGTTGAACTCCTGAACAACGACGGCCTGATCCTGCTCAGTATCGCTTTCAGACGGTCGTATTCGTCCTTCAGCAGCCGGGCGGCCTCCCGGCCGGCCTCCACCAGAAACTCCCGGTCGCCGCCGCGGCGGAGATAGGCCTCTCGGACGTTGGCCGCCAGAAGCTCGTCAGCGGGGATCTGGGGCGTGAACAGGATCGTCCTTAGGTAACTCAATTGGCCGGTGAATGCGGTCACCTCGGAGGCGGTGCACGGATATACGTCGCTCAGGGTGGCTGGCGGTTGGGGCGGCAGGTACTGGTGTACCAGGCCGTCCCGGGCATACCCCAGCACCAGGACCTCCACCTCGATGGGGGTCTGGCGGTTCTCCTTCTGATCCAGGGCCACCTCCCGGGGGATGTGGGGGTTCCCGATGATCTGGCGGACGAAGGGGTCATCGTCGATGAGCACGTTGTAGGCGGCGCCGTACACCCAGACGCCATCGTGGGCCTGCACCTTGACGAAGGACCCAAAGGTGGGCACCCGGGCCAGGTCCTGGCAGCCCACCACGAACTCAGTGGTGCTGGAGCGGAGAACCCGTCCCAAGGGGGAGAGATCATGGGTCATCGGCGTCGCGACCTCCTTCCACCGGTCAACTCCTTGAGCCAGGCCTTCATGGAGGGGCTGACCCCCAGGCCCTGGCCCAGGAGAGCGGCCATGACCATGCGCTCGAACTCGTCCCGGTCGGCCCCGGCCACCACCGCCAGCTCGTGGGCCCGGGCCAGGACGTAGGGGTAGCCTGCGGCCCGGCACTGCTCGAATATGCCCGCGTGCACGTCGTCCATGAGGCCCTGGTCTTGTGCCACCCATTGGGGGACCTCCACCCTGGCTATCTCCGCCCCCGCATTCAGGTAGAAGAAATGCAGCCGATGGCGCCCGTACATGTCGTTGGTCTGGGTGCCGACGATGAAGGGGGCCGTGCGCTCCCCCGGCAGCAGGTGCTCGAACAGCGCCCGGTCCGGCGGAAAGAGGAGGCGTTGCTCCTGAGTCGCGGCGCCTGGCCCCCTCTCGGCCAATTCCAGCAGGTTCACCACGTCGTGGTGCCGGGGACGGCTCACGTACCCGGCCACGGGCACCCTGGCCTCGGCCAGGCGGTCCAACTGCCGCAGATAGCGGCCCACCAACTCCTCCCGGACCTCCGGACGGCTTTCCTCCAATACCCATAGCAGGAGGGAGCCGTCCACCAGGGCCAGGGAGGGCTCGGCGGTGTCCGGGGAGGCCAGGTTGGCCAGCTTCGCCAGCTCCATGACGCTGCGCTTGGAGTCCAGGCGGTTCCCCTGGACCAGCCGCCCGTCCTCGTAGAGCTCGTCCTCCCGGTAAAACAGGGTGGGCTCGCTCCTAACAGTCGGCGCCGCGCCGGAGCCGTGGTGGTACACTATGCTGCCCAGGTTGATAAGGTAGTACATGGCCATGCCGTGGCGGTCCACCTCGATCTGAGAGCCGTCAGCGGCGGAAATGACCATCGCTTCGGGACAGGGTGGCAACGGGTGCGTGGCGTCCAGGGGCTCCGTCGGGATGGCACCCTGGCACCCGGCACCACGGGCGGAGATGGCCAGGTCTCGCAGGCCCTCGAGGTCCGCGGCCCGGGACCGGAACACCGCCTGAAGCCGCTCCAGGCGCTGGCCGTACTCTTCCCGCTGCCCGGCCAGGGACCGAGCCATGGTCTGGACCTGCTGGTTCAGGACGCCCAACTCCAGAGTCATCTGAGGACCCTCTCGTCGCCCACGCGCCGGGTGACCTTGGCGTCATCCAGGTGCTCCAGGAGGCCGATGGCGTACTTGCGAGAGGTGTTGAACAGGTCCCGGACCTCCGCTGCCGTGATCTTCCCGTGCTGCTTCAAATGGGCCACAATACGATCTACCATCTCTTTATAGGCACTGGCCAGGAACACCACGCTCTCGCTGACCCTCACCAGCTCCCCCCGCTCGATCAACGCCTCCAACACCTGGGGCTCCACCAGGGTCGCCAGCTCCGCCGGGCCGGGAGGCGAATAAGGGTCGGCGGAGAGGGCCGCGACCAGCCTTTCGATGCCCTTCTCCTGCGGTGGGGTGAAGGTGACCCGATGGCCGGAGAGCCAGGCCAGGGTCGCGTCTTCGGCGATCTCGCCCTCCTGGTTCCAACGGGCCAGGGACTCCAGGAAGGCCCGAGGCGGCAGTCCCAGGCGGCTCTTCAGCTCCTCCTTGGCCATGCCCCGGCGCAAGGGGTAGGCCTGGTGATAGGAGGACAAGATGTCCCGGGCTCGAGCGGTGAGCTCGGCCCAGCCTTGATAGGAAATCACGCTCGTTTTCGGCCCAAGCGCATCTTCTTTACTAGTAAAGAATACCTGTCCCTGGGCCACCAGGCGACCGAGAGCTGCCCCGGCCTCGGGCTCGGGCAGGTTGCACCGCGAGAGGAGAGCTGCCAGCTCCACGGGCGGCTCCTTCCCCAGAGCCTGGAGCACTATCTCCTCGGGGGTGCCCTTTTCCATAGTCTCCAGGGCCTCCAGGACGGCCCGCTGGCCTCGCTTGTGGCGCCGGGGATGCGGATCCACCACCTGGCCGCCGCCGATGGTGGCCGAGGGGAAGCGCAGGACGAAGAAATCACCCTTGGCGATGGCCAGGGGCTGGGCCAGGCGCAACTGAGCCCAGGTGCTCTGCCCCGGCCGGACCTCGCTGCCCTCCAATAACAGGAGCCGCGCCTCAGTCTCAGCGGCCCCGGCGTGGACCGAGACCTCCGCGTTGTGGGCCACCGGACGGGGCACGCCCGGCACCAGCCGCAGGCGAGCGTCGAAGGCTCGGGTGGGGATAAGCCAGCCAGGGCTGGTGACTACGTCCCCGCGTTGGATGTCGACCACGGCCAGGCTGGCCAGGTTGATCGCCACCCGGGTGCCGGGCTGGGCCACATCCACCTTGTGCTTGTGGGTCTGGAGTCCCCGGATGCGGCTCTTCAGGCCTTTCGGCAGCACTTCCACCTCCTGGCCGATCTTCAGGGAGCCGTCGATGAGGGTGCCGGTGACCACGGTGCCAAACCCGGCCACGGTAAAGGCTCGGTCCACCGAGAGGCGGGGCTTACCCAAATCAGGCCGGGGGGTAGCGACGGCCAGGCGGTCGTCCAGGGCGGCCAAAAGCTGGGGCAGGCCCTCTTCGGTAATGGCGGAGACAGGGACCATGGGAGCGCCGGACAAAGAGGTGGCCTTGAGTCTCTCGCCCACCTCCTCCATGACCAGCCCCAGCCAGTCCTCTTCCACCAGGTCCTTCTTGGTGATGGCCACCACGCCGTTCTTGATCCGTAGGAGGTCGATGATGTCCAGGTGTTCTCGGGTCTGGGGCATAACGCCCTCGTCGGCGGCCACCACCAGGAGGGCCAGGTCTATGCCGCCCACGCCCGCCAGCATGTTCTTGACGAAGCGCTCGTGGCCGGGGACGTCCACGATGCTGACCTCTTTGCCGGAGGGGAGCCGCAGCCAGGCGAAGCCCAGGTCGATGGTCATGCCCCGCTCCTTTTCCTCTCGCAGCCGGTCAGGGTCGATGCCAGTGAGGGCCTTGATCAGGGTGGACTTGCCGTGATCCACGTGGCCGGCGGTGCCGATGACGAACAAGCGGAACCTCCTGGGTGATGGGACGTGGATATTATAGAGGAAAGAGGGAAAAGGCGCAATGACAAACGGGCAGGTAGCGGATAGCAGATAGCAGGCAGCCGGTAGCAGGCAGCGGATAGCAGGTAGCAGGCGCGCGGTCTGCCTTTTTACTTGCGAATAAGGCAGCGGGCCGGTCGGCAGTTGACGAAAAGGGGGATTTCGGGCTTTGCTACCTAAGATGAGCTGGTCGGACATGGTCGTGGGTCTCGCGGAAGTTCACGCCGGGCCAGCGGGGGCCTGGTTGTCCGGCAGGCTGGGCTTCTCGGCAGCCACGTTGACCTGGTTCTGGGCCACGTTAACGGCGTTGGCCACATTGATGCTGACCTTGATAGGCGCGGAGCGGAGCTGCTGGAGGGCGGCCAGGGTACGCAGGAAGCGGCGGCTGGCCCGATCGGCAATGTCCTGGAACTCGCGGGCGAGCAGGATGTTCGCTGTCGGATTCCTGGGGCTCATGGCCGCCACGATGGCCACCGAGACCACGTCGTCGGCGCGCCGGACGTGGGTGTGAACCGAGGCGAGCTGGCTCAGCAGTAGCTTCTCCAACAGGCTGGCGTCGCCCAACTCGCGCTGGAGCTCATCTCTTAGCCGCGCCGCCGCCTGGAGCTCCTCAGCACCTTTGGAAGGCCGCCCCGTGGCGGCCATGGCAAGGCCCAGCGTCTCCTGGGCAGCAGGGTCGTCCTCGAACTGGAGCGGCGTCGCCTGGCCCAGGCGGTCCAGCTTACGGGTTAGTCTTAGGAAATCATCCAATTTCTTTACCAGGCACCTTCATAGGGTGAATCCTTAATAAATGAGGTAAGACTTTTGCCGCAGACCGCTAAGGAGCAGACATGCTCCTCCAGTTTCTTCGCGCTCTCTCCGGAAAATAGATTCAGGTGACAACATCTTAAGTCTGTCCCTATGATTTTTCACGCGCCGTGGTGCGTCGCCGTGCATGGGTAACTCCGCGGTGAATGCTCTCGCCGCTTTGAAGCGAAGCTTCGCTAGTAAAAAGAAATATCTTGGGTCAGAATCGGGCCGCCACGGCCACGGGCGTCGCTAAAGTTGATCCAGCCAACTGGCTCAGCCAGGCCTGGTAGCTGGGGAGCTCCTGGATGGCGGGGAGAGCCAGGCGGTCGTCCCAGCGCAGACTGCGGCGGGCTCGCCGGTGGCGCTCCCGGTGAACGTAGGACACCAGGGCCAGGTAGTCCTCTTTCGAGATCGGGAAGCCCAGTTGGGCCTGGATGCCCTGGCGGAACAGGTCATGGCGGCGACCTTCCCGGACCAGGAGCGGAAAATCCCGGCGGGGGCGCCACTGGCCACGATGATAGTGATAGCCCAGGTATGAATAGGCGGCCTTCATCAGCTCGTCCACGGAACTGCTGCCGCCACCGCCAGCCGGCCTGGTTGACCAGGTGGCGGCGGCAGACGTTGGAACAGCGGCCGGCACGGGCGCCGCCGATGCCCCTGGCGAGGCCACGGCCACCGGGTCTCTCGGGGCCAGGCTGGCGGGTAGCTCCCGCGTCGTTGCAAGCCCAAAGGGCGTAGGGGCGTGGGCCCAGGCGGCGTCGGAGCGGCCCAGGTAGCGCTTGTGCTGCCGCCCGGAAGGGTCACGCCACTGGCGATACAGATAGGGGCCGTGCGGTTGGCCCCGGGCGCAGCGGCAGTTGGGCTTGCCGCAGCGGACGAGCTGGACGATGATCCAGGAACGAGACGAGCCTTCCATTTCATGGTCAGGGTACTGGTGGCCGGCCCGTAGACCAGAGCCTGCGTTGCATCCATTTGCGTCCATTTATGCTTTTCTCCTCTTTCGTCTCTCTGCCAGAGGCAGGCATAAGACTTGTCCCTACGAAGAGCATTGACCTGGAACATGTGTTCGATATTATTATTATATAGCACAGCCGTTCTATTGTCAAGAGGTAAATTACAGGGTAAAATAGATTTTAAGCTTTTACGGTTTCCGCCACAATAACCACATATTCACTACTCTCTCCCGATGGTACGGTAGCCCGAGGGGGTGAGGCCCGTCACAGAACGCCGACTGTCCTCCTGGTTCAGGCCAGGAAAAGGTCGGCGTTTGTGTTTCTATTCTGCGGAGCCGGGAAATGTCTCCGAGGTTTGTTGGCACAACCGCGCGCTGGGGGGCGCGTTGACTAACAAGAGGAGGTAGACCCATGGCAACCTATGTCAGCCTCATGAAGTTCACCGACCAGGGGATCAAGTCGGTGAAGGATGCACCCAAGCGCATCGAGGAAGCCGCGAAAGGCCTGGAAGCGATCGGCGGCAAGTTAAAAGACTTCTATGTGGTGATGGGGGAATACGACTACGTGGCCATCGCCGAAGGCCCGAGCGATGAAGCGGCCTTAGGCTTCTTGCTGGCGCTGGGTGCCCAGGGCAACATCAGGACCACGACGCTCAAAGCGTTCACCAAGGAGGAGTTCGCGGCGATCGTGAAGCAGCTCCCCTAGCCGGGTCGCCGGCGTTCTTTACTAGTAAAAAGGCTAATCAATAGCTCCCAGCGCGCCCCCCAGGTTCTTTACTAGTAAAGAATTCACCACATGACCCGGGGCTACCTGCCCGGCCAGCGGCTGCAGCTCTCCTCCAGCCATGTCCTTCCGCCAACTATGGCCCCTGGGCACCATGACCATCCCCATCATCCGAGCGAAGAAAGCCTTGACCTATTCTTGTTTTGTGATAAGATAATGCCATAATTTGGAATGAACGTTACGGAGATTAAGACATCGTGACAGACCCCGTCT
>JACQYG010000279.1 GCA_016208345.1 Chloroflexota bacterium | reverse complement strand
GGCCCCGTCAGAAAGACTGCCGCCTCAGCTCTGCGAGCGGCCATGGATGAGCAGGTTGCGGCATTGGCCGCGTCTCAACCACAAGGTTATGGATCTGCTCGTAGAGCCCTGAGGGCACCCTGCCTTTGCCACTAAATATAGGGAGGCTGCGAAATGCTCTACGCCGGCATCGATATCGCCAAGAGATCACACGAGGCTACGATCTTGGACGACCTCGGCCAACAACTAGGCAACCCCATTCGGTTCCCCAACAGTCTGGAGGGCATCCAGACCATCTTCGACCACCTCCAGGGCTGCGATCAATCCTTCTCGATCGCCCTGGAGGCCACGGGCCACTACTGGCTGGCCCTCTACGAACATCTAACAGATGCTGGTTTCCAGGTCTCCGTCCTAAACCCCTTGCAGACCGACTCCTATCGCAAGTCGTTCATTCGCAAAACGAAAACGGACAAGCACGACTCCTGGATCATCGCCGACCTCTTGCGCATCGGCCGAGGCCGTATCACCATTGTCCCTGACAAGCAAATACTGCAGCTCCGGGAGTTGGCTCAGTTCCGCTTCTCGCTGATCGACCAGATTAGCGACCTCAAACGCAAGATCCTATCAGTGCTGGACCACGTTTTCCCTGAGTACGAAGACCTCTTCAACGACATTTTCCGCAAGAGCTCCCGGGCCATCCTGTCCCAGGCTGCTACCGCCGATGAGATCGCTGAGTTCGACCTGGCGGAACTCACCAACCTCCTCCACTCCACCAGCCGCGGACGCTTCGGCGAGGCAAAGGCCAAGCAGATAAAGAGCGCTGCCGAGAACTCCCTGGGCATCTCCTTCTTGGCCGACCCGCCGGAGGCGGGTCGAGTTCCAATGCCTGCTCTCTCATATAGACTTCTTGGAGAAGCAGGTGAACCTGGTCGATGAGCATCTGACAGAACTCGCATCCGAGTGTGAGGGAAGTCGGTTTCTGCTCTCGATAAAAGGTGTGGGGCCGGTGTTGGCGGCCACGATTCTGGGCGAGATAGGCGATATCAATCGATTCGCTAGCCCGGACAAACTGGTAGCCTATGCCGGGCTAGATCCCTCGGTGTACGAAACGGGAGAGTTCGTGGCTAAGCACGCTCACATCTCCAAGCGGGGCTCTGCCTATCTCCGCCGTGCTGTCTGGCTGGCGGCGCAAATGGTCAGGCTGTATAATCCAGACCTTCAGGAGATATATGAGCGCAAGATCGCCCAGGGTAAGCACCACAATCAGGCGATGGCCACCGTTTGCCACCCCCTGCTCAACCGGGTCTACGTAGTGCTCAAGCAAAGGCGACCTTACATTGCCTATTCAACTTTTAAGGTTCAGCCCAACTAAAAACTGCCGACCCTTGACTCCCAATAGCAGGTCTTTCGGTTTCAATGGACGGTCATTGGAGGCAGCTCGATGAAATCCCTCGGCGGCTCGGAGCCTGAAACGGTGAGGTTGCGCCATTGGCCCGGCCCGGGGCTCTCATAGACCATTATCCGCAATCGGTAAACGCCCGGCAATCCCTGCCTTGGCAGGGCCAGCTCATAGAAATCCCCCACCACCTCCCCGCTGGACCACAAGCTCGTGGGATAAAGGCCCAGGACCGGGTGCAAGTAGTCTTTCTGGGCCACCTGTCTGCCCTGGGGATCGAAGAGGCGCACCGACACGGAATAGTTCGCCTTAGGCTTTTCCAGCGCTTCCCAGTAAAGCGATATCGGGACCACACCTCCCCGGCGGAGGTCTTGCTGCCACAAGCGAAAACCAACCAGTCTCAGCCTTCCTTCCAGGACAGCGTCGGCGGGTTGATGAAGGAGGGGGGCCTTGTTAGCGGAAGAGCCGCCCACCCGGAGGGCCGCGCCGACGCAGGTAAGGTTGGCCCTGCCCAGAAGGGCCGGGAAGGCCCGGCCCACGTAGGCCGGGCGCCCCACGCTCAGGGCCTCGTCGATCCAGCGGTTTAGGTCTTCCTCCTTAAGGACCTGTTGCACCTCCACGCCCGGCTTGACGTTTTCCACCAATTGGGCATACCAAAGGGCCGTGGCCTGTTCCCAGTCGGCCAGGTACAGGCCGTCATCCTCCAGGAGAGGCAGGGTCAACTGCACGTAGCGCCGGGCCTGCTGGCCCTGGAGGAGTTGCCGATAGGCCTCCAGAGGCACCAATTGCTCCGCCTTAAGTTTCTGGTAGGTGCTCCAGCCGCTCGCTCCATACCAGACTGCCAACAGGCTCAGGATCAAAGCTTGAAAGGTTGAACGTTGAACGTTTGACGCCCCAGGCCCTTCGCCAAGAGCCCCCGCACTGGTTCCAGGGCCAGGCCAAGCCAGATGGCGAAAACAAGGTAAGACGGAATCAGAAAGACTTCGTTGAGCCCGGGCCTGCGGTCGGCGCGGTAGGCGACGGTGAAAGCGACGATGGCCGCGAAGAGCAAGGAAAACAGCGCCGATTCCCGGGGCTGCTTTCGCCACAGGGTCGCCAGCCCCACCAGGCCCAGGACCAGGCCGGGCACGGTGAACTGCGCCGCTAAATCTCGGACATAGAACCCCAGGCGCGCGGGCACCTCGGCCCAGGTCACCGACTGCAAGTAGCCACTCATCTGGCGAGCGGTGATCAGATCCAGGAAGCGTTCCCAGTTGTCCGGGTGGTGCAGGTCAAAGGGGGCGCCCGTAGCACTGCGTAGTGGCAGGTACAGATAGAGTAGCAAGGGCATGGTCGCCCAGGCCAGGCCTTTGAGCAGAATGCCACCCTGTCTCAGGATGCTCCGATCCACAGCCAGGATGAAGAGCCCCAGCCCCGGCGCTAACAGGATAGCGGTTCGATGGTGAGCCAAGCTCAAGCCATAGGCCAGGCAGAGGAGATAAAAGCGAGATGGAGCGGCCGGCTCCCCTCCTGTCATCGCTCGCTGCCAGATCAGGGCCATATAGATGATCAATCCCATCAAGAGAACATTCAGCGCCCGCACCCCTGCCAGCGTAGCCCAATCCCAGAAAAGAGGAGCGATGGCCAGGCTGGCGGCAGCCAGCACTGCGCTCGCCCGGTTCCAACTCAACTGTCGTGTGATGAGGTAAACCAGGGCGATGGTGATGCTGGCCGCACAGGCAGAAAGCAGGTTCATACGGTAAGCGACATTGCCGAAAGGGAGGACGTAGGTCCAGAGCTTGCCCAGGAGGGTGTAGAGGGGATAACCGGTGTAGTGCATGATGCCCAGGACATATGGCACGAACTGCGCCTCTCCGGGGTCGCCGCCCAGGACATCGGGGGACAGGGTGGCTGCATAAAGCAACAGGCTGGCAAAAAAGAGAGAGAGAACAATAAGGCGTTCCGAGCAGAGCTTCATATCAATAGTTTAAGAACCATCAGCCATTCTTCAAGGCCCAGTCGTAGGGGATTTCCGGGGAATCCCAAGGCAGGCGGTACTCGTCGGGCTGCTGGTGATTGTATGCCTCCGTGGGATGATTGATGATCAGCGCCGTTTCGGTTCCGATGCCTTTCATCCCGTGCATGACCAGGGGAGGGATGACGAGCAAGATCGGGTTGCGATCGCCCATGAAGAACTCGTTGACCTCGCCGAACGTAGTAGAGCCCTGGCGGCCATCGTAGAGAACCACCTTGGCCATGCCCCGGACGCAGACGAAATGGTCGGTTTGCACCTTGTGATAATGCCAGGCCTTCACCACGCCAGGATACACCGCCGTCAGGTACGTGTAGCCGAATCTCTGGAAAAACTCGTCGTCGCAGCGGAGCATCTCGAAAAGGTAACCCCTTTCGTCGGCGATGACCTTTAGCTGCTTGACGCTAACCCCTTCGATCATGACTTCCTCCTCCATATCGTTTTCTTGGGAGGCGATACCGCCGGTACAGAGAAGCTTCTCATTAACTCGAGCAAATCCCAGAAGACGTAGTCAGGCTTAACCGTGGCGCTGGCGGCATCTTCTGGCCGCGAGACGCCAGAGAGGATCAGGATAGTGGTGACCCCCAATCGATGGCCACCCAGCACGTCGGTATCCAGGCGATCGCCCAGGATAGCGGTGTTCTCCGCCTGACTCGCCATCATATCCATGGCCGCCTGCAACAGCCCTGGCTCCGGCTTGCCGATGACCTTGGGCGCCACGCCAGTGCAAGCCTGGATGGCAGCTATGAGCGAGCCGCAGCCGGGCAGAATGCCCTCCTCGCCTGGAAAGGTGAGGTCTGGGTTGGTGGCGATGAACCCGGCCCCGGTACGGATGGCCAGGCAGGCTCGCTTGAGCTTTTCGTAGGTAAATCCCGTATCCAGGCCCACTACTACGTAGCTGGGATCGACCTCGGAGAACTCAAAGCCCGCCTGGGCCAGGGCTTGCCGCAGGCCGTCTTCCCCAATGCAGTAGACCCGGTCCCCCTCTTCGGCTACCTGTTGCAGATACGAGGCGATGGCCTGGGAGGAGGTCAGGACCAGCCCAGGTGGTACCACGAGCCCCATTCTCCGCAGTTTCTCGGCGTATTGCGATGGGGTCCGGCTTGAGTTGTTGGTGACGAGGACGTACTTGATGCCGTGCTGGTCCAGCCAGGGAAGGAGCCGGTCCGCCCCGGGCATAAGCCGGTTGCCACGGTAAAGCACTCCGTCCATGTCGATGATGAGATGGCGGATAGACTCAAGCGGGGTGCTGGCCATATTCAGTCTCCCCTCTCGGCGTTAGCAAAGGGAGCCAGGTCCAGCCGCAGGCAACTGCAGGCAACCATGGTTTTCACCCCGCTGGCCGCCTCCACATAGCGGGCCACCCGGTCCCGCAGGTCCTCCGGGACCAACAGGGTGCGCAGGAAATGGGTGAGCAGGCACAGCTTGACCTGAGAGCCTCGCAGCAAATGGGCCAGGCCCAGGGAGCTCAGCTCATCCCGGACACCGCTGTTGTGGCCACCCACATTGGCGATGAGGACGTCCACTTTGCTATACCTGTCCTTGAGATCCTGGCGGTACTCCTGGATCTCTTCGAAGTCATCCAGGGGTTGGAAAGGGTCCCCTCCACTCAACTGGTGGACGCCGTCCTTGCCCCGGTAGGACACCACGTAGTTGGTATCGCTGGTGTAGCCTATCTTGAGGCCGTCCTTCTCCAGGATCAGGCCGCAGCCACCCCCCGGATGGTAGGCGGTCACCGGGGTGATCACGGTCCCCAGCAGCTCGAAGCTCTTGCCAGGTTCCAGGACCATTGTGGTGGGGCCACCCCTTGGCGCCGCGCCCCGGTGGAAGGCGCTGATAGCGCCGGATCGCGCGGTGTCCACGGAGAGCAGAAGGTAGCCACGCCGGATCATCATGAGCAGGCACATCTCCTCGATGACCGCCTCTACGCCGACGTAGTGGTCTATGTGGGGATGGGAGACGAATATGGCCTTGAGACGGGCCGGCTGGATGCCCGCAGCCAGGGAGCGAGAGATGATGTCCGGCCCCGGATCCACCATCAGAGCCAGGGGTGGCAGGTAGACCACGAAGCCGTTGGCCAACCGCGTGAGCGCCTGGATCTCCCGATGCCCCTCAAACGGGTTTCCCAAGAAAACGATGGAGGGCGGCTCCTCCAGCCGGTCGATGGTGGAGGCCGCCTCGGCGAAGGCGGTCAGGAGATAATGCCTGGCCTCCTGCGAGCGCGTGCGCAGCTCGCGGTCTAGCCTCTCTGCCAGATTCTCGGACGCGCTGCTCATGGCGAACCCTTCATCGCAAAAGACCGATCAGCACGGTCAGAGTGCCGACGCTCAGGAGCGTCGAGGTGAAGATCAGGCATGGGCTCAAGACGTACAGTGATATCCGAGAAATGACTCCGCTGAAAGAACTCACATTGAACCGCAGAGCACGCTGAGCACGCTGAGTTTTCCTGGATTTTCTCTGCGCTCTCAGCGTTCTTGTATACTGAGACTTGGGTTTGAACCTTAACAACTCACGGGGTCTTGCAGATTCGGCTGCCTGGTGTACACTGC
>JACQYG010000275.1 GCA_016208345.1 Chloroflexota bacterium | reverse complement strand
GGCGGCACCGGGGCGGGGATACCGGCTTTATCTCCGATCTCCTTCGTGTAGATCTCCTTCCACCGGCCGGAGGCCTTCAGGTCCCGGATAACGCCGTTGACCAGATCTACCAGCTCCTTGTTTCCCTTCTTGATGCCGATGCCGTAGGGCTCATAGGTGAAGAGCCCACCCACCAGGGTCAGGTCTTTGTTCTGGCTGGCAAAGCCGGCAAGGATGATGTCATCTGTGGTAACCGCCTCGGCCCGCTTCCCCACCATGGCCGTGACGCATTCAGAGTAGGAATCGAAGAGGATGACATTAGCCTTGGGGGCCTTCTCCCGGATGTTCTTCTCGCTGGTGGAGCCCTTAACGCTGGCCACCGTCCGCCCCTCCAGGTCGGCGATGCTCTTGATGGGACTCCCCTTGGGCACCAGAAGGGATTGACCGGCCAGGTAGTAGACCTCAGAGAAGTCGATCTCCTTCTCCCTGGCTTCGGTGATGGTCATGGTGGAGATGATGAGATCCACCACGTCCTGCTGGAGGAAGGGGATGCGATCCTTGGAGACAGCCTGTTTGAACTCCACCTTGGTCTCGTCGCCGAAGATCTTCTTGGCGATCTCCTTCCCCAGGGCCACGTCGAAGCCCTCCAGTTGGTTGGTCTGTGGGTTCAGGTAGCCGAACAGAGGGACATCGTACTTGACGCCCAAGATCAGCTTGCCCCGGTCCTGTATCTTTCGCAGCAGGGTCCCCTCCGGTGCTTTGGTGGGTGCAGCCTTGGTCGGAGTGGGCGGTACCGGGGTGGGCCCGCAGCCTGCCACCAAGCCAAGTACTAAAGGAAGCAGGATCACCCAGGAGAAAAAGGTTAAAAGTCGTTTCATGTCTTCGTACCCTCCAGAGAATTAATAGGTATGACCTTGCTCGTGCCCTCAACTCTTATCACCTGTTCTGTGCGCTCACCTCCCTTTCCATCCCTTACTAGGGTCGCGGAGTGGGCACTCTCAAATGCCAAAGGGCGCCGAAGCGGTATCCGAAGATGCTCACTCCTTAAGCTAATGCTTCAAGATCTTGCTCAGGAACTGCTTGGTCCGTTCGCTCCGGGGATTGGCAAAGAACTCCGGCGGCGTGTTCTCCTCAACGATGGTGCCGTTGTCCATAAAGGTGATGCGGTGGGACACCTCCCGGGCGAATCCCATCTCGTGGGTGACCACCACCATGGTCATGCCATCCTTGACCAGATCTTTCATGGCGTCCAGCACCTCTTTGATCATCTCTGGGTCCAGGGCCGAGGTGGGCTCGTCGAAGAGCATGATCTTGGGATGCATGGCCAGGGCCCGGGCGATGGCCACCCGTTGCTGCTGGCCTCCGGAAAGGTGAGCGGGATAGGCATTGGCCTTCTCGGGCATGCCGACCCGGGCCAGCAGCCGGAGCCCGGTGGCCTCGGCTTCCTCCTTGGTCATCTTTCGCACCTTTAACGGCGCCAGGGTGATGTTCTCCAGGGCAGTCATGTGGGGGAAGAGATTGAAGGACTGGAAGACGATGCCTATCTCCTGGCGCAGTCGGTTGATGTCGGCCTTGCGATCGTTGACCGAGATGCCGTCCACCACCAGCTCGCCATTTCCAATAGGCTCCAGCCGGTTGATGCAGCGGATCAGGGTGCTCTTCCCCGAGCCGCTGGGACCGCAGATCACCACAACTTCGCCTTCCGCCACGTCAAAGGTGACATCCTTCAGAACGTGATTGGAGCCGAACCACTTGTTGACCTTGCGGAAGGAAATTATCGGCGCCATGCGAGATTCTCCTGCGACGGGTATTGAAGAATTACTCCCAAAGTGCTAAACTATGACCAATTTTGTTGTGAGAAGGGTTCGGTCATGCCCGTCGAGACAGCGGTCCTGGTCCTCAACCAGAACTACGAGCCCCTGAACGTCTGTAACACCCGCCGAGCCATTGTGCTCCTGGATCGTGGCAAGGCCGAGGTATTGGAACACGGCCTTGGGGTGATCAGGACCCCCTCGCTGACCTTGCTCCGGCCTTCGGTGATCCGCCTGGTATACATGATCAGAAAGCCACGGCCCCAGCTAAAATTGACGCGGCGAGAGGTCTTCATCCGGGACAACTACACGTGCCAGTACTGCGGCACGCGCACTAAAGACCTGACCCTGGATCACGTGATCCCGAGACAAAAAGGAGGGACCCACTCCTGGGAAAACCTGGTCAGCGCCTGCAAGGTCTGCAACCATCGCAAGGGCAGCCGCACCCTCAATGATAGCCGGATGAGGCTGTTGCGCCTGCCGCGCCAACCCAGGGCTACCACCTATCACCTATTCTACCAGCACCTGCAAGAGTATGTGGAGTGGCAGAAGTTCATCCCGGAATGGGAGATGGTCCATAGCTAGACCGTAGAGTTGGTTTTTGTCAACCAGGCGGGGCGTGCTTTCGCCTCGCCTGGTTTGTTATCGCGAAGCAGGCCTTAAACAATCCTAGCACATAACCTGGCGGAATGCAAGAGGGCAGAGACCTTCTCGCCGCCGCCCCGTTGCCTCGCGCCATTTGAGGTGATATACTATCCATCGGGGCAGCCCGCCGACCGTCGCTAAGAATACCGCCTGACAAAGCAGGCGTCGCCCCTCGGGATGGCGGCCGGGCATGTGCTGGACAGAACGAGCGAAATGTATCTGACCGAAATATTGAATTCAGTAGTTGTAGATCTCTCGGGGCAGCACCTGGGCAAGGCGAAGGACATTGCCGTGGCGCTCTCTCCCAAGGCGCCGGAAGCCACGTCCTTGCTAATAGACCTGGGGAAGGGGGAGACCGAACTCGTCCCCTGGGCCCGGGTCCGGGCCCTGGAAAAGCGCCGGGTGACCATAACCTCCAGGGAAGTAGAGGCCCCGATCCAGGCTGCCGTCGGCGAGTCGCTCCTGGCCCGGGGCCTTCTGGATAAGCAGGTGGTGGACACCAGGCGCGCTAAGGTGGTTCGCGTTAGCGACCTCATCTTTGAAGGGCCAGTGGACTCGTTTCTCCTGGTGGGCTTCGATGTAGGCGCCCGTGGGTTCCTGCGGCGGCTGGGCGGGGAGGCCCTGGCCCGCCCGTTGATGCGCATCCTGCCGGAGCGGGTGGTAGCCTGGGAGGACGCCGACCTCTCGGCG
>JACQYG010000276.1 GCA_016208345.1 Chloroflexota bacterium | reverse complement strand
CAAACAAGGGCCGAGGAAGGGGGTGATGAGACCACAAGGGCAACTGGCCTTGCACTGCAAGAGAGCGATTCCAAGGCGAACCGCTCGAACAATGTAGGTGTGTTTTCAAGGAGGAAAAAATGTCAGGTAAGAGAACGTTGCTATCGGCTATAGCCTTGGTGGCCGCCCTGGCCATCCTGGGCACTGCCTGCGGCCCCACGCCCACGCCGGTGATCAAGGAGGTCACCCTGACGGCCTGGACCATCGGGCCCGATGAGCCGTCCTATTACCGCCGGGACAACCTCATCGCCGCAGGTGAGGCCCTCAACAAGGAACTGGCGGCCGAGAAGGCCAACGTCCGGGTCAAAGTAGAGGCCACCTTCGACACCGGCTCGTGGGGGGACTTCAAGCAGAAGTTCTTCCTGGCGGCCCAGGCCGGCACCGCCCCGGACATCATGCTGAGCGGCCATGAAGACGTGGCTCCCTGGTCGGACGGCGGGTTCATCATTGACCTCAGCGACCACATCAAGAAGTACTGGGACAAGACCTACAAGGACATCATCCCCGGCCTGTGGAAGTCGGTGGAGTACAAGGGCAAGCGGTGGGCCATCCCCCAGGACACCGAGGCCCGCCCCATGTACTTCAGCAAGACCCTCCTCAAGAAGCTCGGCTGGAGCGACGCTGATATCGCTGCCCTGCCGGACAAGATCAAGAGAGGGGAGTTCACCCTCTACGATCTGCTCACCGTGGCCAAGGAGGCCCAGGATAAAGGGGTAGTGACCAAGGGCTATGGCTACTGGAGTCGGCCTCGCAAGGGCGGGGACTTCTACAGCGTCTACTTCGCCTTCGGCGGCGAGATGCAGGACCCCGCGACGGGCAAGCTCGTCGTGGTCAAGGAGGCCCTGCTCAAGCACTATAAGTTCCACTACGACACCGTCTTCACCTCCAAGACCACACCCGAGGGCTTCATCGGCAAGGAATGGAAAGATTGGCACGAGACGGTGAGCAAGGGCGACAAGGTCCTGTTCTGGAACGGCGGCACCTGGCACTGGGCGGAGTGGACCGCGAAGTACCTGGGCGGCAATGAGCAGCTCCTGTGGGACAACGTCGGCTTCGCCCTCTTCCCCGCCGGCGAGAAGGGCAAGAAGCCGGTGACCTTGTCCCATCCTCTGGTGTACATGGTCAGCAAGTCGTCTAAGAACCCTGACCTGGCCTTCCGCCTGCTCACCCTGGCCACCACGCCGGAGTTGAACACCAAGCACGCCGTCAACAGCGGCCACCTGGCCATCCTGACCACCCAGATCACCTACCCGGAGTACGCAAAGTCCAAGTTCCTCCAGCAGACGGCCTACATGCCAGCGTTTGCTGGCTATCAGCCTAATCACGCAGACTACGGGCCCTACGATACGATCCTATGGACCGCCCTCTCGGCAGTGATGGGCGGCCAGACGACCCCGGAAAAGGCTGTGGACACGGTTGTTAAGGACCTTACTGCTGAACTGAAGGACAAGGTGGTCATCCGATGAACCGGCACAACCCGGGAGGGGAAGGGAGGGCAGTGGCTCTCCCTTCCCCGGTCGTCCGTGAACGAGCCCTGGTCAGGCTAAGGGATCTAGCCTCGCCTGTGTTCTTCCTCGGCCCGGCCGGGCTGGCGGTGGTGGTCTTCTTCCTCGTGCCTGTCCTCCTGACCCTCTGGATCGGTCTGACAGACATGAGTGTGGCCACCATCAGCAATATTCAGTTCGTAGGGGTGGAGAACTACGTGCGCATGCTCACCGCCAGGTACACGCCCCGCATCCTGCAAAACACCTTCTTCTACGTCTTCATGACCCTGGGCCTGTTCAACGTGGGTATGGGCCTGGCCATCGCCCTGCTGACGACCCATATCGAGGAGCGGGCCGGAACCCTCTTTCGCACCCTGTGGCTGCTGCCGCGGATCACGCCCTCGGTCATTTACGCCCTGCTGTGGACCTGGGCCACAGCCGATGCCCCCTTCGGCATCTTTAACCAGCTCCTGTCGCCCCTGGGGGTCACCCCGCAAAATTGGCTCAGCACCCAACCCTGGGCCGTAGTCATCGCCGCCAACGGCTTCGTCGGCGCCTCTTTCAGCATGATCATTTTCACTTCGGCCATCAAGGCCATCCCCCCAGACTACATCGTGGCGGCCAAGGTAGATGGGGCCTCTACCTGGCAGATCATCTGCCGTATTACCGTGCCCATGATTCGCTGGCCCGTTATGTTCGTCACCGCCTACCAGACCCTCTCCCTGCTCACGTCTTTCGAGTACATCCTGCTCCTCACCGACGGAGGGCCGGGCTTCTATCGCACCGAGGTCTGGGCCCTGCACGCCTTCCATCGGGCCCTCTCCAACTACTTCGGCAACGTACAGTTCGGCTATGGCGCCGCCCTGGCTGCCGTGCTGGTGGTCATCGGCATCATCGCCTCGGTGGCGTACCTGCGCATCTTCCGGTTTGGCCAGATGGTCGCCGAGCCAAAGATAGAGGTGCGATAAGGAACGCCTGTTCTCATTCCTTCCTTCTCGTGGAGGCTTCTGTGGTTTCCAAATTGAAAGCGGCAATTCCCTATGTTGTCCTTCTACTTATAAGCAGCCCTCTCCTCCTTTTCTATGGCTGGCTGTTCATGTCCTCCTTCGCCACCCGGACCCTGGGCCTGAGGCCCCTGGGGTTCACCCTGGAGAACTGGCGCTTTCTTGTCGAACCTTTGCCCAGGAGACCTGACGTATGGATCATGACAATGAACACGATGATCCTGACCCTCAGCTTCACGGTGCTGCTCCTCTTTATTGCCTCGGCGGCCGGCTATGCCCTTTCCCGCCTCCGCTTCGCCGGTCGGCGTTTCTTTCTGATGATGACCCTGGTGCTCCACGCCTTCCCCAGCGTCACCCTGCTCATCGCCATTTTCTATGTCCTGCGGGCCCTGCGCTTATACGACAGCCTCCTGGGGGTGGCCCTGGTCAAGACCGCCCTGGATCTGCCTCTGGGCATCTGGATCATGAAAGGTTTCTTCGACAATGTTTCCTGGGACATCGAGATGGCCTCCCTGATCGATGGCTGTTCCCGTTTCCAGAGCTGGTACAAGGTGATTTTGCCCCTCATCAAGCCAGGGATCGCTGCCCTGGCCATCTTCGCCTTCCTCTCCGGCTGGAACGAGTTCCTGCTGCCCTACATCTTCGTGCCCAGCTTCAAGAACCAGACTCTGTCGGTGTTCCTGCGGGGACTCATCTCTGGAGGTGGCGAATTTCGCTTTGTGGACTACGGGATCGTGACGGCCGTGGGGGTGTTCTACATCATCCCGGTGATGCTGTTCTTCATCTTCACCCAGCGGTATCTGCTGACCATCTATGCCGGTGGGGTCAAGGGGTGAGCCTAAACCATTGAGGCCTCACGCAAGGAGAACACCTTGAAGGTTGTACTGGAGAAGCTGAGTAAGTATTTCGGCAAGGTTGTGGCCGTGAATGACCTTGATCTGGGCATCGAGTCCGGGGGGTTCGTGGCCCTCCTCGGCCCCTCTGGGTGCGGCAAGACCACCACCCTGCTCATGATCGCCGGCATCTATAAGCCCACCGCCGGGTACATCCGTTTTAGCGACCGGGTGGTCAATGACCTCTTGCCCAAAGACCGCAAGATCGGCATGGTCTTCCAGAGCTACGCTCTCTACCCTCACATGAACATCTTCGACAACATCGCCTTTCCCCTCACCTTGCAGAAGACGGCAAAGGGTGAGATCAAGCGGCGAGTGGCTCAGGTGGCCAGCCTGATGCGCATCGAGGAGCTCCTAGAGCGCAAGCCCGGCCAGCTCTCCGGTGGCCAGCAGCAGCGCGCTGCCCTCGCCAGGGCCCTGGTCAAGGAGCCGGACCTGCTCCTTCTGGATGAACCCCTGTCCAATCTCGACGCCAAGCTACGCATGGCCATGCGGGCGGAGATCAAGCGTCTGCAAAAAGAACTCGGCATCACGACCATCTTTGTTACCCACGACCAGGTGGAGGCCATGACCATGGCCGACCGTATCGCTGTGCTCGACGCTGGGCACCTTCAGCAGTTCAGTCCTCCCAGCGAGCTATACGATCACCCCAGAAACCTGTTTGTGGCCGGTTTTATCGGCACGCCACCTATGAATCTCCTCCCCGTGCATCTTGAGGAAAGTGACGGCTGCCTGATGGTGCGCAGCGAGGACTGGCAGGCCAAGTTGCCGGCCGAGACGGCGCGTCGCCTGACACCTGTGATCAAAGGGCGCGAGGTTCTCCTGGGCATCCGACCCGAGGACGTAGCTGTGGGAGCCGTTGAGGAGGGGACACTGCCGGCCGAGGTCTATGTCACCGAGCCCCTGGGCAGGGAAATCTTGGTGGACCTGCGCCGTGGCAAGGACCCGATTCGAGCCCTGGTCGCCCCGCCTTTCGCTACCCCGATGGGCCAGGCCGTAGGGTTGAGGCTTGACCTCTCCAAAGCCCACCTGTTCGACCCTCAAACAGAAAAATCGCTGTTAGTTTCATGACCCCAAACTTCGCTACATAAAGGGAGAAAAGAAAAGAAGGAAAAGGGGACAGGCTACTTTTCCTGAACCTGGCCAGGAACAGGTTTCATCCCCTCTCAACCTTTCTCCTTGGTCTTCCTCTTGGGCTAAGTGTAGATTCTAATTCAAGTTCGTTCCTCACTTGTATCTGCCACATCGTCATGAGCTT
>JACQYG010000257.1 GCA_016208345.1 Chloroflexota bacterium | reverse complement strand
TGTTGCTCCTCGGTGAGCCGGCCGATGGCTTCCCGCAACGCTCGAAGGGTCTCACGACTCTCCATCGCCGTCTCCGGGTCTGGGGCTTCCCCTTGGCCGGGCGACCACTCTTCCAGGGGAATGGTCTCTCGGCGGCCGCGGAAATGGTCAACAACCAGATTGCGAGCAATGCGGAAAAGCCAGGCAGCAAAGCTTCTCCCCTGCCAGGTAAAACGCCCTATGGCTTCCCAGCTTTTGACAAAGACCTCTTCCGTCAGATCCTCCGCCTCGGTCGCATTGCCGATCCGATAGTAGATGTATTTGTAGATCCGGTCGGCATAGAGATCATAAAGCCGGCCGAAGGCCTCGCGATCGTGCTGGATTGCCCGGCAGACGATCTGCTGCTCATCAGGCATCGGGTCAGGGCGTCCCGGTATAGGTTGACCTCCTCCATTGCTCATAACGACAAAAACCGCAAAAAATGACGGCTTTCCGGTTTTGTCTGCCGAGAACAAGCGAAAGTATAATAGCAAAAAACCGGCCCGTCAAACATGACAACCCTCAGTGGATGGCAACGTGGCAAAACTGGTAAAGAAGTGGGCTCGAAAAGCCGGCTTTCTCCTTGGTTTTGACTTTTCAATTCGCTGTGATATACTGAAAATAATGAGCTAGCCTTTGTCCCGCGGGTTGCGGCCTGGTCTTGGTTCGCTCCGTTAATCAGGCAGGAAATGGCGACATGACCGGCTGTGGGGATGCGATTGCCAGGTCCTCATGTCAATTCACGGCCACGCAAGGCCGTGAGGACAAATTCTTTACCGGTATAAAGAAAGCGCCTATCGTTTGACGCGTGTGCGCGTCGGCGATAGGTGTTTTTTATTCGGCAATTCGGAGAGCACACAGAAATCACGACCCCTGCGGTGTGATGCGCCTGATGAACAACCCGGCCGATGATTTTCAGCCTGCCTGGTCGCCGGGGCCATCGAGAACTTGCCAGGAAAGGCGAGAAGGCTTGTGAAATGGCTGTTGGACAACCTCGACGCTGATGGTTGTCGGTAGATCATCAGTCCGTTTCGGGACGAAAACGGCCCGACGTTGTATAACCGGCACTCGTGATAATCCTGCTACGGAGGAGGGGGCCAATGGATATGGGGCGTTCTTTTACCTTTACCTTTAAAGATCCCGAATGGGTCAATCGCGTTGGCCTAGGCACGTTGATTTCCATCGTGCCCATCCTTGGCCTGGCGGACCTGGGGTACCAGGTGGAAGTCTCGCGGCGGGTCATGCGGGGCGAGAGCCGTCCGCTGCCGACCTGGGACGACCTGGGGCGGAAGTGGGTAGAGGGAATTGCCTTGTTTCTCGCCCTGCTCATCTACCAGTTGCCGATCTACGTCCTGCTGTGTGGGCCTCTTGCCCTCTTTCTGCCGGTGCTGAAGGTGTCGGATCAACGCAGCGCTGAGGCGGCAGTCAGCGCAGTGCTGCTGATCTGGTTGCTCACCTGCGGCGCGGGGGTACTCTTGGCCCTGGCCGAGAGCTTCCTTGTTCCGGGTATCTACTTGCAGTACGTCCGGCGGAGCACCTTCTTTGCCTGCTTCGACCTTCCGGCGATCTTTAGTGCCATCCGCCGCCATACCAGCCAGTATTTCACCGCCTGGCTTGGGATGCTGTGTGGAGTCTTAATTTACATCCTCGTGGTGTTGGTGGTCGGCGGCTTACTCGGCCTGATCCCATGCGTGGGTTGGGTGTTGCAAATTCCGGTGGCAGGCGCAGGCATCTTTTGGTTGCATGCGGTGATCGGGCACCTGGTTGGGCAACTGGGGGTACAATGCGGCTAGACAGGAGGCGCCAATGGAAGCGAATCACAGACCGACCATGCCAATCCTATACGTCATAGCAGTTCTTGCGTGGTTATTGCTTGGCTGCACACTCTGCCCCTGGTTGGGAGAGATCAAGCTCCCTGGGCTTCCAGGGCTTTTCGTCACGCCTGCGATCACGCCCGTAACACCTACGGGGCGCGTCTATGCCGGGCCAGATGTATCCCGCGATGGAGTGGAAGTGACTAGATTCTCGGTGGAGGGGCCGGAGCGAGTCAGGGTGGGGGGCAGGCTCACCGTGCATTTCACCTTGCGCAACACGACGTCCAAGGAGATGGTATTCAAACCGTACGGGATTCTGGTGGGATGTCGTGATCCCCTGGGAGCCAATCGGGACTTTGGGCATCGGGAGGTGTCGCTGAAAGCTGGGGCATCCTATGATTTTGTCGCTTCGATCCAGGTGGATAAGGCGGGGCTTTGGCATTTCTGGCCAGGGTACTATTTGGAACATTGGGGGCCCTACAAGTGGCATGAAATCGTGATCCAGGTAGAGTGAGATAGAAAACCCGACTCAGTTTTCTTCACCGATCAGGTGCGGGCATGGCCTGATCTTAGCCTGATTCTATTGCGATTCCACCCTTTTGGTGGTACAATGATATCGCAATCGGCCAATACGTTCTCTACCTCTCTCTCCGATCACGCCACCGCTGCCGCCGAGGCCAATCCTTTCCGCCGCTCGAGAGTCTCGCTCCCATGGAGGGGGAATCCGAGGCTCGCAGACTGAATCCTAGCCTCTAAACTGTAACGCATTGGTCATCTCCGCGCCTTACATCTTGGGATTAATAGCTTCACGGCGTCTTTTCTAGACCCTTTTCGATGGAGAATCTGGATTAGTCGCGTGGAAGCGATGATCCGGGGCTCTAAGCCTGGGCACCCGAGCCTCGGGTAGCGAGTAGTGCAACCGGCCACGCATGGCGTGGCCGGTTGTTTATTTTTGTTCAGTGGCGGAGGCGAGGCCTAACGACGAAAGGGGACTAAAGTCGCCTCCGGAGCCTGCTAGAAGCGC
>JACQYG010000118.1 GCA_016208345.1 Chloroflexota bacterium | reverse complement strand
TACTCACCGGTCCGGTGGACCGAGTCGGTCCAACACATGGTGTCCCAGGGCGTTACGCATTTTATAGAGATGGGGCCCGGCCAGGTGTTGGCCGGCCTGATAAAGCGCATTGCACCCCAGGTCTCCGTCGTCAGCCTGGGCGATGCGGCATTGTGGCGTCAGTGGATGATTGACTTGACGAGTGCGTAGATTGGAGGTCGCGATGGACTTCACCGGCAGAATCGCCGTGGTGACCGGCAGTTCGCGAGGGCTGGGGCGGGCCATTGCCCTGAAGCTGGCTTGCCTGGGAGCTGGGGTAGTGGTGAATTACCAGAAGAATGCTGCGGCGGCCGAAGAGGTGGTGGCCGAGATCAAAGCCAACGGGGGCCGAGCTTTGGCGGTGCAGGCCAACGTAGCTAAGGCCGAAGATGCGGAGCGCTTAATTCGCCAAGCGGTGGAGGCCTATGGGCGCCTGGATATCCTGGTGAACAATGCCGGCACGACCCGGGACACCCTTTTGATGCGCATGACCGAGGAGGATTGGGACCTGGTGTTGGAGTGCGACCTGAAAAGCGCCTACCTCTGCACCAAAGCGGCCATGCGTCCTATGATGAAGCAACGGTACGGCCGTATCGTAAACATCGCGTCGGTGGCGGGCCTGGCCGGCAATGCCGGGCAAGCCAACTATTCAGCCGCTAAAGCGGGGCTCATTGGCTTTACCAAGGCCGTAGCCAGGGAAGTGGGCTCTCGAAACATCACCGTCAATGCGGTGGCGCCGGGGTTGGTGCCCACCGATTTGACCTCCAGCCTGCCCGAGGAGCTGAAGGCGGCGATGCTTCAGCAAACCCCATTGGGACGTTTCGGCTCGGCGGAGGACGTGGCCAACGCGGTGGCCTTCCTGGCCTCGGATGAGGCCAGCTACATCACGGGCCAGGTTCTCTCTGTGGACGGTGGCATGGTGATGATGTGAACAAGGTATTCGTCGCCAATCGGGGCGAGATAGCCTTGCGGGTGATCCGGGCCTGTCGGGAGATGGGCATCAAGAGCGTCATCGGTTATTCCGACGCCGATGCCGATTCCCTCCCCGTGCGTCTGGCCGACGAAACCGTCTGCATCGGGCCCGCGGCGGTGGCCAAGAGCTACCTCAATATCCCTAACGTCATCACCGCGGCCATGATGACCGGTTGCCAGGCAGTGCACCCGGGTTACGGTTTTCTGGCCGAAAACCCTTACATTGCGGAGATCTGCGACAAGTGCGGTCTCACCTTCGTGGGGCCCAGGGCCGCGGTGTTGGAGACGGTCTCAGACAAGGCGGCCACGCGGAAGTTGATGAGGGATGCCGGGCTGCCGGTGCTGCCAGGGACCGACGAGGTGGTTAAGAGCATTTCCATGGCCCAGGAGGTCGCTCAGAGCATAGGGTACCCGGTGCTGCTCAAGGCTGTCGCCGGGGGTGGTGGTCGGGGATTGAGGTCGGTGGCTGGTCCTGAAGAGTTGGCCGAGGCCTACCCCACGGTTCGGGCGGAGGCAGAGTCAGCCTTTGGAAGCGGTGACATCTACGTCGAGAAATACCTTGCCGGGCCGCGGCACGTGGAAGTGCAGATACTGGCTGACGCCAGCGGCCACGTGGTCCATCTCGGTGAGCGAGAGTGCTCGATACAACGGCGCCACCAGAAGCTCATTGAGGAGTCCCCTTCGGTTTGCCTTTCACCGGCCATGCGCCGGCAACTGGGCGAGGCCGCGGTAAGAGCAGCCCGGGTCCTGGGGTACACCAACGCGGGTACGGTGGAGTTCCTGGTGGACAGGCAGGGCGACTTCTTCTTCCTGGAGGTGAACGCCCGCATCCAGGTGGAACACCCGGTCACGGAGATGGTGACCGGCGTGGACCTGGTGAAGTGGCAGTTAAGGCTGGCCGATGGGCAGCCGCTGACACTTCGCCAGGAGGACATCTCCTTCCGAGGTCACGCCATCGAGTGCCGGATCAATGCTGAGGACCCCGAAAGGGATTTCGCGCCGGAGTCAGGCCAGGTGAAACTGTTTGTTCCACCGGGTGGTCCAGGCGTTCGGGTGGACTCGCATCTGCACTCCGGTTACATTGTTCCTGACAGCTATGACTCCCTTCTGGGCAAGATCATCGTTTGGGGGGAGAGCCGGGAAGAAGCGGTGGAACGCATGAGGCGGGCGCTTTCTGAATGCATGGTCGTGGGAGTGAAAACGACCATACCGTTGGCCTTGGAGATCATGAACGACTCTAGCTTCACCGCCGGTGATTTCTGCACCACCTACCTGCAGGACCGGCGCGAGGCCGAGGGCGGGTGGCCTCAGGTCAGCGGGCAATGAGGCCTGGGCCTGGTGGAGGCGTACTATTATGGATGAAAAACTGGGAACGGTGCGCATAGCGCCGGGCGTATTGGCTACCATCGCCTACCTGACCACGTTGTCAGTGCCCGGGGTAGTCCGGATGAGCCACGACCTGGCCAACAGTGTGAGCAAGCTGCTGCGCCGGGAAGGTTTTGCTTCGGGCGTCAAGATTCAGGTGAGAGACGAGGCGGTCTGGGTGGACCTCCATGTAGTGGTGGAGGCAGGAGCAAATATGTACCAGGTAGGCACGCAGATCCAGAAAGAGGTTGCTCAGGCCATCGGCAACATGGTAGGCATGCCGGTTCGTGAGGTGAACGTCTATATTCAGGACGTGGAATAGATGGTCTCTTGTTTTGAAATGGCGTGGCTGGCTAGTCTTGTGCGGGGCTTGAAGTGAAGGCGGTCAGGCGTCAGGCCCGGGTGATAGCCCTGGAGACGCTGTTTGAGGTCGATTGCGTTGGCCACGCCCCAGAACGGGTGTACTCCGAGCGCATTCGGGAAGTGCAGTTGCCGGAGGAGGCCCTGGGGTTTGCCCATGACCTGGTGCAAGGGGTTTTGGCCAATCTGGGTTTCATCGACGACCTGTTGCAGAAGGCAGCGCCCAGTTGGCCCATCGATCAAATGGCCAAAATCGATGTCAATATCCTACGCCTTGCCATTTACGAGATAACCAAATGCCAACAGGTGCCAATAAAGGTGGCGATTAACGAAGCGGTAGAGTTGGCAAAGCTTTACGGCTCTGATAGCTCGGGGAAGTTTGTCAACGGCGTGCTGGGGACGGTGGCTAGACAGGTTGCGGGGAGGGCAGCCTAGTTTTCCGGCCCATCTGTTCTGAGACTGCAGGGGGTAGGCAAGTGGTTCTGCCCGTCTACGCGCGTTTGAAGCGGATCATCGTGGAGCAGTTGGGGGTCGACGAAGATGAGGTGTCGCCAGAGGCGTCGTTCTATGACGACCTAAATGCCGACGCGGTGGAGCTGGTCGAGCTTCTTACCACCGTGGAGGAGGAGTTCGGCGTTGAGATACCCGATTTCCAGGCGCGCAAGCTTTCCACAGTTCAGGATTTGGTCGATTTGCTGGACGAACAGCTAGAGTGATCTACCGCCGACCGTGGCGCGATGGATATGGACGAAACAAACAAAATGTCGCTCATGGAGCACCTGGATGAGCTGCGCCAACGCATTATCAAATCACTCCTGGCCCTGGCCGTGGCCACTGCCTTTTGCTTGATTTTCACCGGGCAGATCTTTGACCTTCTGCTCCGGCCGATACGGGACATCACCCTTCCGGGGGTCCCGGTGACCACCAGGATCGTGCTGGCAGAGGATGCCACCTTCCCCGCCTTTTTTACCGGGAGCTCCCCGATCTCGGCCGCCGGTCCCTATACTGTTCCCTTAACGCTCCCCGCGGGAACGGCGCTGACAGTGAAGCTGACATTGCCCCAGGGCGGCATCAAGCCCATCTTCACGCGTCCCACCGAGATGTTCCTGGTCTATTTCAAGGTGGCGTTGATCGCCGGCCTGTGCCTGGCCATGCCGGTGATCGCTTATCAGGCCTTTCGCTTCCTGGTGCCCGCCCTGACCGCTCGGGAAAGACGCTATCTCTTCTTCTTCGTCCCTGGCGCCACCGCTCTCTTCCTGCTGGGTTTGGCCTTCGCCTATTTTGTGATGCTTCCTTTTGCGCTGAAGTACTTGTTCACTTTCGGCGGCGGCATCGCTCAGCCCTTGCCTTCTATTGGCGAATACATATCCTTCGTTACCCAGATCCTGTTTTGGATCGGCCTGGTTTTCGAGACACCCCTGGTGGTCTTCTTCCTGGCAAAGCTTCGAGTGGTCACGGCCGCACAGCTTGCCGGGTGGCGCAAATACGCTGTTTTGGTGGCCTTTGTGGTTGCAGCCTTTGCCACACCGACTCCGGACCCGGTCAACCAGACCCTGGTGGCGGTGCCCATAATCCTGCTTTACGAGATCGGCATTTGGCTGGCCAAGCTGGCCCGCTGATTTCCTAGTAAAAAGGTATCAGGCCATGGCGGTGAGGAGCTTCGTCCAATTGCGCGAGATGGCCAGGAAGGTTGGTCCCACCACCATTGCCATCGCCGCCGCCAACGATGCGGAGGTCGTGGCCGCGGCCCGAGAGGTGCAGGATCAGGGCATCGCCCGCTGCCTGTTGGTCGGTGATCAGGCAGCGGTGGAGAAGGCGGCACGGGCGGCTGACATCGGCATAGGTGACATGGAGATCCTGGACGTAGGTGACCCCCGGTCCGCCGCCCGGATGGTGATGGAGCTGGTGAGAGAGGGTCGGGCCAGGGTAGCAGTGAAGGGCAAGGTAGACACCCCTGAGTTTCTGAGGGCGGCGCTGGACCCCAGGGCCGGGCTGGTCACCGGGGCGCTCCTCACCCATGTGGGGGTTTTCGAGGTGCCGGGGCTGGATCGGTTGATCCTGATCTCCGATGGCGGCGTGGTGCTCTACCCTACTATGGAGCAGAAGGTCGAGATCATCCAGAATGCCATCCAGGTGGCTCACAAACTGGGTGTGGTTGAACCAAAGGTCGCGCTCCTGGCGGCGATCTCCGAGGTCAACCCGAACCTGCCTGTGACGGTCGAGGCGGCCGGCCTGGCGCGGATGGAAAAACGCTGGAGTGCTCAGGGCGCCGTCGTCGATGGCCCCATCACCCTGGACGCGGCCATGTCCTCTAAAGTGGCGAAGCTCGAGGGCCTGGAGAGCCCGGTGGCAGGGGCGGCAGATGTCCTGATCACGCCCGATGTGGAGGCCGGCAATATCATGGCCAAGGGCGTCACCTATTTCGCCAAAGGCCGGATGGCGGGTATCGTGACGGGAGCCAGGGTGCCCCTGGTGGTGGGCTCGCGAGCCGACCCCCATGAAACCCGGGTGGTGTCTATTGCGCTAGGTGTGGTTCTGGCGGCCTAGCCCGACAACCTGAGGGTTGTGATCCAGTAAGTAGCGAGGAGCGGTAGTCCCTTTATGGACAAGATCATCATCATGGGTGCGGCGGGGCGAGACTTTCACAACTTCAACGTTTACTTTCGAGACAACCCTGCCTATCGGGTGGTGGCCTTCACCGCCACGCAGATCCCCGATATCGAAGGCAGGGTCTATCCGGCCAGTTTGGCCGGCACCATCTACCCGGAGGGCATCCCTATCTACACTGAGGATCGTTTGGATGAGTTGATCCGAGAGCTTGGTGCTGATCAGGTGGTTTTCGCTTACAGCGATGTCTCGCACGAGTACGTTATGCACAAGGCCTCCCAGGTCCTGGCCGCCGGCGCCGATTTCCGGCTCATGGGCGGGGAGACCACCATGCTTCGGTCGCGGATCCCGGTGGTGGCGGTGTGCGCCGTGCGAACCGGCTCCGGCAAGAGCCAGACCACCCGGCGGGTATGCGACATATTGAAGGGCATGGGCAAGCGCGTCGTGGTGGTGCGCCACCCCATGCCCTACGGCGACCTGGCGGCCCAGGCCTGCCAGCGTTTTGCCTCCTACGAGGATCTGGACCGGCAGCACTGCACCATCGAGGAGCGGGAGGAGTACGAGCCACACCTCAACCGGGGTATGGTGGTCTACGCCGGCGTAGACTATGGCCACATCCTGAGCGAGGCGGAGAAAGAGGCCGAGGTCATCGTCTGGGACGGGGGCAACAACGACCTTCCGTTCTATAAGCCTGATGTGCATATAGTCGTTGCTGACCCGCATCGGCCGGGCCACGAGCTTTCCTACCACCCCGGTGAGGCCAATCTGAGGATGGCGGATGTGGTGGTGATCAACAAGGTGGATACCGCCAGGCCGGAAGACGTCGAGGCGGTAAAGGCCAGTGTGACCGCGCTCAATCCCCGGGCTACGGTGGGGGAGGCTGCTTCACCCATCTTCGTGGACGACCCGGCGGCGATCCTGGACAAAAAGGTGCTGGTGGTGGAGGACGGCCCCACCCTCACCCATGGGGGGATGAGCTACGGCGCTGGCGTCGTGGCTGCTCAGCGCTTCGGGGCTAAGGACATCGTAGATCCACGGCCTTATGCCGTGGGCTCCATCATCGACACGTATCGAAAGTATCCCGGGACCGGGGCGCTTCTGCCGGCCATGGGCTATGGCGATAAGCAGACCCAGGAGCTGGGGGAGACCATCGCCGCCACGCCCTGTGACCTGGTGATCATCGCCACGCCCATAGACTTGAGGCGGGTGGTAAAGATAGATAAGCCCTGCGTACGAGTGCGCTACGAGTTGGAGGAGAGGTCGTATCCCGACCTGGCGGCGGTGCTGAAATCCAGGCTGGCCAAGGGCTAAAGGAGGAGAGGTGGAAGGCCTGAATCAGTTCTTCAATAACTTCGCGCCCATGATCGTTGTGCTCCTGACCGCCCTGACATTCGTACTGGTAGTTTGGGTCTTCTTATTGCAGTTCCGAACGGAGCAAGTGCTAAGACACTATCGAGCGTTGATGAAGGGAGCCAGCGGAGAAAACCTGGAGACAGCGTTGGCTCAACTTCTACAGCGGGTTGACCAGACCGGTGCCAGGGTGGATAACCTGACCGATCTGTGCCAGCGCCTGGAGGTGGCCTTCAGCCGCAGCGTGCAACGCGTGGGACTGGTGCGCTACAATCCGTTCCCCGACATGGGCGGTGACCAGAGTTTTGCCATTGCCCTCCTGGACGCGAACGGCGATGGCATCGTCCTTTCGTCGCTTTATGGCCGCTCCGAGATGCGCGTCTACGCCAAGGCCATCAAGAAGGGCCTGTCATCCTATCCCCTCTCGGCGGAAGAAAAGCAGGCCTTGCAACAGGCCCAGATGACGGTCTAGTCAGGTTTCTTTACCAGTGAGGCCCAGCTTTCTGAGCGCGCGCCAGGCGCCCCTGCTGCGCCCCAGGTCGATGCCGACCCCGAAGAGCGTTAGCCCCAAGGCGGCAGCGGTTATCGTATCCAACGCCGCGGTGTAGGCTCTGGGCAAAAGGCCCAGGCTACCGGCCAGGATGCCTCCCAGCACCGAGGCCAATATCAGCCAGGTCACCTCTCACCCCTTCTGCTCAGGAGCCTTTCCCACAGCCATACCAGGACAATACTGCCACCAGCGGCGGCCAAGGCCAGGATCAGGGCCTGGGTGCCCATGACCGGCAGGTTGTCCAGAAGCCCTCCATCGGTGCTGATGCTGGTGCCCATGGTGAACCATCCACATATAGTGCCGACACTGGTTGACGAACTAGCGCTGATCCCAGCTAAACTTGCGGACGAAAGGAGACAAGGATTTCACGGCATTGATGGTCAGGACCCGATCGCCCTCGAAGCTGTCGTACCAGGCGCTGCCCTCGAGTTTGCCCGACAATATCCAGGGACAAAAGGCGAAAAGATAATCGGGCAGGGCCTGGCCATTGGATAGCTTTCCGGCGCGAAACCAGTTGAAAACCGCCAGGTGATAGTTTCGGTGCAGGTTGTCGTCCACTTTGGGGAAGCGGTGGTCATCGGTGGCCTTGTACTTCCAGCCGCCTTCGCCCACCACCATGGGCAGCAGCTTCCCAGCTTCTTTTTGATAGATATCGGCGAAGACCAGGAAGCCCAGAACGGAGTTTACGTCCTCGGTGTAGTCAGGCGGATGGTTCAGGCCATAGGAATGGGGGACAAAGAACATGCGGTTGAATATAGCCTCGCCTTGCCGTGCTTTCAGTTCCCTGATGGCAGAGATCAGCCAATCCTGGTTAACGAACTGCCACCCCACCAGCCCGCCGGCGTTATAGACGTCCCGGGAGGCCTGAAGCAAATTCTTCAAAAAAAGAGTGCGGTCTGCGGGCTTGCCATCCCACTCCTCTGGTAGGCTCGGCTCATTGTAGAGCTGCATATACGGTGCCATCCCCAATCGCTGGAGCAAGTTCACATCCCGTTCCCAGCCGAAGTAAGCCTCATTTGGTCGGAGCATCTTTCGCCATACCGCCATGATGCCGGCGGCCTGTAAGCGCTTCGCCGCCTTTTCCAGTTGGATCTCATCGCCATAGACGACCACGGTCCACTTCATGTGCATTTCGACCATTCGGGCGATCTGGCGGTCCAGCTCGTCTTCGCTGTAATAGGCATCGCCGAGAAAGTGGATGCCCAGACCGTTGTCTCCGATTGGCCGCGGCCAGTCCCGCAGCGCCAGAGGGGGTTGGCTTTTCAGCGTCAATCTTTCTCCTGACGAAGTCGGTGTCACCACCATGGTAGATGTTGGGGCCGTTGCCGTCGGACTGGAGGATCTAGTGGGCTCGGTGCGCGCGGCTACCGGGGTAGACGTAGGAGTAGCCTTCGGCCTAGCCCGCGTGCCCTGGGCCAACAGGAGCACAAAGCCGACGCCCAGGGCTAGAATTAAGGCGATGCCAAGCGCCAAGAGACCGATTTTCGGCTTCATGCCCGATCTTCTCCACAGCCCGGAGATGGCCAGGTGGCTGGCCGATTTCGGCATTATAGCACCTTAGCCGGTCTCCTGTCGAGCCTTTGGCGGAGGGCCCTGGCACATTGCCCGCTTCTTTACCAGCAAAGAAAATCGGCCCCATTACAAACAAAAGCACATTGACAAACGCTAACGCCGGTGCTAAACTGGCAAATAGGATATAATTTATCCTTTTATGGGAGGAGCAATGGAACTCTCCAGACGTGGTGACTATGCGGTGCGCGCCATGTTGGACGTGGCCACCAGGCCCGCAGACCGGATGACTGTGACCAAGGAGATCGCACTCCGGCAGGATATCCCGCCGATCTTCTTGACTAAGATCGTCTCCAGCCTGTCTCAGGCGGGGCTCCTGCGCACGTACCGGGGAGTGGCGGGAGGCGTTGCCCTGGGCAAGCCCGCCGATCAGATCAGTCTCCTTCAGATCATCGAGGCAGTGGAGGGGCCCATTTATATTAACCGCTGCTTGATCAGGCGGGGGGAATGTGACCGGGACCGGGCTTGCCCGGCCCACGAGCTCTGGGTCCAGGCCCAAGGAGAGCTGCTCGGACTATTGGCCAATAAGTCCCTGGCTGACCTGGCACGGCGGGCTCAAGAACTGCAACAAGCGCCGATGGCCGACTTTGCTGCCTAGTGCGAGTTCTACTAGCCCTACTTGCCGGTTCACGCCCGTCCAGGTGACGGCCCTACGGTGCCAGCCTTCTTGGACTGGTGGCCCAGGTCCTTGAGGGCTTCCCTGGTGCGCTCCAGGATCTTTCGAATCTCCGCCAGCGTGTTCTCCCTCAACTCCTGCAACTGCTGTTTGGCCTGTTCCGGGGTGATCTTCCCGGCGCGCAACTCCTCCAGTACCTTGTGTGCATCGACTCGGGCGCTCTGCTCAACCCTGTGGATGTCCTGTCTGGCGTCCCGAAGGATCCTCAGCCCCTTCACGCGTTCCTCCGGAGAGAGGTTCTTGAATTTGGCCTGCAGTTTTCTGATAGCGTGTTGCGCTTTATGTCGAAGCCTCAGGTCTTGCCTCAGGGCTCTCCTGATGACGGCGCCTCGTCTCTTGCCCTGAAGCCTGATGCTGGGCCTGACCCCCGGTGTGGGCGTAGGGCTTGTGGCGGGTGTCGGCGTCGGTTGAACAACTGGGTCGTCGGCTCCTGGCGCGGCCAGAGCGGGCACGGCCAGGGCCGCGGCCACCAACGCTCCAAACAACAGAACCGTGAACTTTCTCTTGAACATCTTCCCCTCCTTGTCGAATCCCGAAGATCTTGTCTCTATTGGAACCACTTCGCTACTCTCCGCTTGGACATGCTACCTGATCTACATCTCTGCCCGCTACTTTTAGTAAAGAATCTCGTCGTTCGTACACGCAGAAGAACGATCATTTTCTCTAGTGGCGCGACGGAGGACTTGTCCGGGTTCTTCTCTAGATCCCGTAGGGCAGCTTCGGTCTCTCGTCCCAGGAGCACGATGGCCCGTTCGTTCAGCCGCCCCTGGCTCCTCAGCATGGCGGCCACCTCGTTCATGCGCTTTTCCACCAGGAACACCCGCAAACGCTGTCGCTGGGCCCTGTTCAGAGTGATCCGCACCTGGGCCTGCTCGCCCGCCAGTTTGAAGGAGAACAGCGGGCTGTCGGGCAGGCTGTCAGCCGAGGCCACCATGGTCCCGGTGCCCAGAATACAGAGCGCGACCAGTACGGTCACTGTTCGCAGCACCATGCTCCGCCAGTTCCAGCGCAGAGACCAACGGGTCTTCGGCTTTTTTGCCTCGTTGACGAGGCGATAGTGCAGGTTGGCCCGGAAATTCTCCGGCGGCGTTGAGGGTGCTACACGATGCAGGGCTACGGCAGTTTCCACCAGGGGGCGGAGTTCAGCCTTCCAGCCGGGGAAGCGATCCAATGCAACGTCCACGCCTTCGCCGTTTTCGATTATCTCCAGGCATTCTGCCAGGTGGTCCTGTAAGGTGGTCATCTGTCCTCACCCTTGCCAACAAGGTGCTTGCGCAATGCCACCAGTGCGCTGTGTTGCAAGTCTTTGACCGCGCCTTCGCTCTTACCCATGGCTTTTGCCGTCTCGGCGACGGGCAGACCCGCTGCGAAGCGAAGGGCGATGACCTGCTTTTGCCATTCGGTCAGTCGGCTCACCGCCTTGACCAGTTCCTGGCGGGTCAGTCTCTTCCCCAACAGGGAGTCCAGGTCGCTTTCCCCGGCGGTGGATCCCAGGTCGCCATCCAAGGGCACTGGCTTCATCTTGGCAAGCCTTCTCCAGCGGTCGATCAGGCAGTTGCTTGCGATCCTGAAAAGCCAGGCTGAGAGGGGGAGAGCTCGCCACTGGTACGAGCCGAGCTTCTCCAGCGCTTTCAAAAAGACGTCGCTGGTGAGATCCTCGGCCACGGCCGGATTGCCTACGCGAAAAACAATGTAGCTGTAGACCCTATCTACGTACCGCTCGTAGAGCGGGCCGAAGGCCGCCGGGTCCCGCTGGGCGGCACGGATCAGGCTTTCCTCGCTTTCTTGTTCCTGCACCGATAGCTCCTTCAGCAGAGCGAATCGCCGTCCCCACGGACATGCCGATGCTCGGCGCATTTGTTCGCCGTGGTTCAAGGCACGCCCCGTACATTTCACCGCAAAGCTATCCTGTGCATCCATGATAACGGAAAAGAGGGGAAAAAGATAGCCTTGGTGCAGGGGCGGCCGGGAGCGAAGCGGGGGCAGAAAATGGCCAAGGAAGGAAAGGCCAGGGGCTGTCTTGGGTCATGTCCGATCAGCAAGAACTCCCGGCAACAGCGATAGGCGATGCCGTTCGAGGAGATGGGGTTTGCCGTGGGGGAAGATCACGGTGTAAGAGACATCTTTACAAAGCCATGGAAAGCGGGGTGGGGGGCTAAGGGGTCTGGCCCAGGCCTTTCAAAATCAGCGCTTGAGCGAAGCGATGAAATCAGCGATGGGGATGGCAGCCAGCGTTTGGATCTTAATGCTCCCGCGAGAGGCGAGCTCTGCCGAGACGCGGGCGATGGTCTCGTTGTCTTTGGCCTCGACGATGTTCACGAAATCGTACTGTCCCAGAACGGCGTACTGGGCGGTCACCTTGACCCCCATGCCCTCGATCTCCTGGTTCACTTCTTTGATGCGATCCGGGTGTTGTTTGACCGTTTTGGCCCCCTCGTCCGTGAGGGTGCTCAACATAATATAGGTAGGCACGTTGCACCTCCTTTGATCGTTAGCTCATCCCCCACCCCACAGAGACCCCTCTATGCCATATAGATACCAGAAGTAAGGGCCATTGTCAAGGTTTTTTGAATCGAAATCGCCTGGAACCCCATGCAACCACTCTCATTCACTGCCGGCCGTCACCTCGCTGCTTCAATGTATATGACCAGGCGCCCAGACCAGCCCTGGCGCCTTCGGCGGCGCCGATGAGGTGTGTTGTACGGCTAGCGCAAGCCCTGGAAAAGATCGGTCTCCTTATCGGCAAAGCCCTGCTGCCGTGACCGGGCCAGGCGGTAATACTCCTTGTCCATAGGCTACCTTTTCCTGACATAGACCCGGTACTCGCCTCTATCCTCCTGGATTTCCAGGCGCTCGTTGCCGGTGCTCTTGCACCAGGCAGCCATGTCGGCCTTGATGCCTCGGTCGTCGGCGACTACCTCCAGGATCTGGCCTGGCGTCATCGCCTTGATGGCCTCGGCGGCTTTGACGATGGGCATAGGGCAGTACAGGCCCATGCAGTCCAAGACAGAATCCGGCTTCATGCCTTTGGCTCCTTGCGCCAAGTTCTCTACCAGTAAAGAAGCGCGAGAGACAGGTGCTAGATGAAGTGGCAATGAAGAATGCGGCCAAGGCCTTGTCCAGCTCGCCGCTGAACACGACGATGGAAGCCTTGTTGTTGTCCATTCTTGTATTCCTGTCCGCTGTTCCCAGGGACTCAGTCCATCTCGTGTTCGTGGCCGACCTTGAGCTTGACCGGCGAAGGGAGCCCCTTTTTCTTGTAGTAGTCGTCGATGGCCGACGCCAGAGCCTCCTCCGCCAGGACCGAACAGTGCATCTTCACCGGCGGCAGGCCGTCCAGGGCCTCGGCCACCGTACGGTTGGATATCTTGAGCGCTTCGTCGATGGTTTTGCCCTTGACCATGTCGGTGACCATGCTGGAGGTGGCAATGGCGGCCCCACAGCCGAAGGTCTTGAACTTGGCATCGGTGATGACGTCGTCTTCTACTTTGATGTAGAGTTGCATGATGTCGCCGCAAACTGGGTTTCCCACGTATCCCACGCCATCGGCATCCGGAATCTCCCCAACGTTGTGGGGGTTGGCAAAGTGTTCCATGACCTTGGTGCTGTACTGCATGATTATTCTCCTTTCGAACCTAGCGTCTCCGAGCGACCTAGCCATCCCTCCTGGCTGCATACAGCGGTGACATCTGCCGCAGGCGCCCTACGATGGGGGGTAAGGCCTCCAGTACGTAGTCCACGTCCTCCTCCGTGTTGCCACGCCCCAGGCTGAAAAGGAGGGAGCCCTGGGCCAGGGCCGGGTTCACGCCCATGGCGGCCAAGACGTGGGAGGCCTTCAGGGCCCGAGAGGTGCAGGCCGACCCGCTGGAGGCAGCCACGCCTTGCATGTTCAAGAACAGCAAGATGGACTCGCCTTCAATGTACTCCACGCAGACGTTCACGTGGCCGGGCAGGCGTTGGGTCGGGTGGCCGTTCAGGTACACCCGGTCAATGCGTTCCAGAAGACCCCTGGCCAGGCGGTCCCGCAGGGGCGTGAGCTGCGCGCCCCGGCTAGGGACCTCTGCTTTGGCGATCTCGGCGGCCACGCCCAGGCCGACTATGGCCGGCACGTTTTCCGTGCCGGCCCGGCGCCCGCCCTCCTGTACACCCCCGTCAATAAAGGGCACGATGCGCACCCCTTTTCGCACGTATAAGGCCCCAGCACCCTTGGGGCCATAGAAGGCGTGGCCGGACAGGGAGAGCAGGTCCACACCCAGCTCCTTGACGTCCACCGGGATGGTCCCCACGGTGGCCACGGCGTCGATATGCAGTAATACTCCTCTTTCCCGGGTTATCCTCGCTATCTCGGCGATGGGCTGTATCGTCCCCACCTCGTTGTTGGCGTGCATGATGGAGACCAGGGTGGGTTGGGGCATGATGGCCCGGGCCACATCGGCGGGGTCCACGGTGCCGTATTTGTCTACAGGAACGTAGGTGACCT
>JACQYG010000256.1 GCA_016208345.1 Chloroflexota bacterium | reverse complement strand
TCATCATCACCTTTGCCGTCACCAGCAAGGGCTCCGGCGCCCGGGGCATCTCCGCCTTCATTGTGGAGAAGGACTTTCCGGGCTTCAAGGTAGGCTGGCGCGAGAAAAAAATGGGGCTTCGGGGTACCAGCACCTGCAAGCTCTTCTACGACGACTGCCGCGTCCCCGTTGCGAACCTCCTGGGCGGCCGCCCGGGCCTGGGCTTTCCCACTGCCATGAGGACCCTGGACTTCGGGCGCCTGAGCATCGGCGCCTCTTGTCTGGGCGGTGCCCAGGCGGCCCTCAAGGCCAGCATCGAATTCGCCTCCCAGCGCCAGCAGTTCGGCGGGCCCATCGCCAACAAGCAGGCCATCCAGTGGATGATCGCCGACATGGCCACGGAGATCGAATCTCTACGCCACATGGTCTATCACGCCGCCTGGCTGGCCGAGACGGGCAAGAAATATAGCCGGGAGGCTGCCATGTGCAAGCTGTGGGGTTCTCAGGTCCTGGTGCGGGCGGTGAACAGGGCCGTCCAGGTCCACGGCGGCATGGGCTACATGAAGCGCTTTCCTATCGAACGATACTACCGAGATGCTCGCATAACCGAGATCTTCGAGGGTACCAACGAGATCCAGCGTTTCGTCGTCGCATCGGACCTGTTCAAAGAGGTCGGGGTGCGGTTGATGCCATAGGAGGTATTGCATGGACTTCACCTTCAGCAAGGAACATGAGCTGTTGCGCAAGATGATCCGGGAATTCGCCGAGCGCGAGGTGCGGCCCCTGGCCACGGAGATAGACGAGACGGAGAGGGTGCCAATGGAAACGGTGCGCAAGGCGGCCCAGCTGGGGCTCATGGGCGTCCCGTTCCCCCAGGAATACGGCGGCGTCGGCGCCGGGGAGATCGGCTACTGCATCCTGATGGAGGAGCTGGGCAAGGTCTGCACCTCCACTGCCACCGTCATCGGCGCCCATACCGGCATCGGGGCCATGGCCATCTACCTGGATGGAACACCGGAGCAAAAGGTAAAGTATCTGACCCCTCTGGCTAAAGGGGAAAAGATCGCTGCCTTTGCCCTCACCGAGCCCCAGGCCGGCTCCGATGCGGCAGCCATCCGCACCATGGCGGTTCGCGACGGCGACCACTACGTGCTCAACGGCAACAAGATCTGGATCACCAACGGGGACATCGCCGACGTGATCTCGGTCTTCGCCGTCACCGACAAAGCCCTGGGCGCCCGCGGCGGTGTCACCGCCTTCATCGTGGAGAAAGATTTCCCCGGTTTCTCCGTCGGCAGCATAGAGGAAAAAATGGGGATCCGAGGCTCCTCCACTGCGGAACTGATCTTCAACGACTGCCGCGTGCCCAAAGAGAACGTGCTAGGCACCTTTGGGGCCGGGTTTGTCACCGCCATGAAGACCCTGGACATCGGCCGGGTGAGCCTGGCTGCGGCCTGTCTGGGCGGCGCGCAAGCGGCCCTGGAGATGAGCGTGCGCTTTGCCTCCCAGCGCCGACAATTCGGCGTCCCCATCGCCCAGAAGCAGGCGATCCAGTGGATGGTGGCGGAGATGTCGGCGGAGATCGAGGCGCTGCGCTCGCTGGTATATCGCACGGCCTGGATGGTGGACACCGGCCGGCCCTTCAGCCGCGAGGCCGCTATCTGCAAATTCTACGGCTCCGAGGTGGCATCCCGCTGCATCGATCGGGCGGTGCAGATTCACGGCGGAATGGGCTACATGCGGGGGTTTTCCATCGAGCGCGGCTACCGGGATGCGCGCATCGCCGAGATCTTCGAAGGGACAAACGAGGTGCAGCGTATCGTAGTGGCCTCCGACATCTTCCGCCAGGTCGGCGTCCGCATCAGCCCTTGAGGGGACAGCGAGAGACAACCTCGACAGGAGAGCAGAATGGAGATAATCGTCCTGATCAAGCAGATACACGATCCCACCAGGCTCCGGGTCTCCAGCCAGGGCAGGCTGGTCACCGCAGGGGTCCCCTTGATCATTAATCCCGACGACCTGAGGGCCCTGGAGGAGGCCCTGAAATTGAAAGACTCGCTGGGCGCCAGGGTAACCGTGCTTTCCCTGGGCCCACCGGAGGCGGAGGAGGCTTTGAGGGAGGCCCTGGCCATGGGGGCGGACCGGGCCTACCTGCTCTCCGACCCGGCCTTCGCCGATCCTGACGCACTGGCTACCACCTACGCCCTGGGCTCTGCCATCCACAAGATCGGCTTGCCCGACCTGATCCTGGCCGGGCAGCTCTCCGGCCACGGCATCAGCGCCCAGGTTGGCCCTCGCCTAGCGGAGTATCTGGGGTATCCTCAAGTCACCAATGTCAGTGCCCTTGAGATAGACAACGGCTCCGTCCTTGCCAAACGAGTCCTGGAGGAGAGCTATCTGGAGGTGGAGGTGGCGCTGCCCGCCGTGGTCACCGTGAACAGCGCCGCTAACCTGCCGCGGCTGCCCCATGGTGCCCGGATAATGAACGCCTACCAGGATCCACCAGGATCTGAAAGGTTCGTGGTCTGGACCGCTCGGGACCTGGACCTGGAACCACAGAAGGTAGGCGCCGCTGGCTCCGCCACTCAGATACGAGCCACCACGGTGCCCGAGCCCAAAGGGCCTCCGGAGATGTTGACGGGTAGCCCCCACGAGCAGGCCAGAGCCCTGGTGGGCCGGCTGCGGGCGAAGAACCTGGTCTAAGTTCTTTACTAGTAGAGAAAGTTGTCCAAGATCATCACCCTTCGAGAGGCGGCCCTGCTGGTTCGTCCGGGCGATATCCTGGCCCTGGGTGGCATGACGCTCTATCGCCGCCCGGTGGCCTTCGTCCGAGAACTCCTTCGCCAGCGGGTTGGTGAGCTGACGCTCTTGGAACTCACCGGCGGTTTCGAGAGCGACCTCCTGGTGGGAGCTGGCCTGGTGAGGCGGGTTCGCACCTGCTACTTCGGGCTGGAGACCTTCGGGCTCGCTCCCATGTTCACCAGGCTCGCCGGCTCCGGTGGCCTGGAGGTGATAGAGGAGACCGAGGCCACCATCGCCTTCGGGCTCAGGGCAACCCTGGCGGGAGTGGGATTCATGCCCGGGCAGGGACTCCTGGGCACTGACATCCTGGCGGTCCGGCCCGACATCGAGCTGGTGACCTGTCCGTACACGAAGAGACAGTTGGTGGCCTTCCCAGCCCTGAGGCCCGACGTGGCCGTGGTACATTGCCAGATAGCTGACAGGAACGGCAATGCCCGCCTTTTGGGGAACAAGGCCATAGATCGCGACATCGCCCTCACCGCGAACCGGATGGTGCTCACCGCTGAACGCATCGTGGACTCCCCGGCTGACCTGGGTGGGGAAATCGACCTCCTCGGCGCCAGGGTGACAGCAGTGGTGGAAGCCCCCGGTGGGGCCAAGCCCACGTCCTGTTTCCCGCTATACCCCTTGGGCAGCCTGGAGATACTGGATTACGTCCTGGCCTGCCAGCGAGAGGACTTCGCCGGCTACCTGGAACGCTTCCTTGGCAGCGATTAGGCAAGTGCTGGAATGCCCAAGATGACCGCGGATTATACCGTTTCTGACTTGATGGCCAGTTGCATCGCCCACCAGGTCGATGATGGCGACGTGGTGGTCCAGGGCATCGCCACTCCCCTGGTAATGGCGGCTTATCTTTTGGCCAAGCGCACCCACGCGCGAAATATAATATTTGCCTCCGCCATCGGGAATGCCATCTGCTCCGACTGGGCGCCCTTATCCCTCTCCGGCATAGAAGACATCTGGGTTGGCAAGGCCTTGCGCCAACTGACCTTCCCGGAGATCGTTTGCGAATACCTGCCGACGCTCAAGCCCAAGGAATTCCTGCGGCCGGCACAGATCGACCCCTTTGGAAACACCAACAACGTGGCCATCGGGGACTACCACCGGCCCCGGCTGCGGCTGCCTGGTTGCGGTGGCATCGCCGACGTGACCACATACTATGATGAGTTGTACTTCTACGTGCCCCGGCACGGCCGAGCCACGTTCGTGAAAAGGTTGGACTTCAAGAGCGGCCTGGGGGTTTCTCCGGGAGGCCCGGGGGCAGCGGCCAAAGGCCGGTATCTGGTGAGTGACCTGGGCACCTTCGATTTCAGCGGCGGCCGCCTGCGCCTGGTCACCTGCCATCCCGGGGTCACGCCGGAGAGCATCCAGGCGAAGACCGGCTTCCCCCTGGCCATAGCACCTGATTTGAAGGAAACACCTGCGCCGACCACAGAGGAGCTCAGGCTGCTGCGCCAGGAGCTGGATCCGCTGGATATCCGCTCCATAGAATGCCTGAGTGGCCCAGCCCGCTGGGCCAGGCTGCGCGAGATAGCGAATCTGGAACTCTCATCGGGCACATCGCTTAGAGGAGGCTTGAAACCATGGACCTGGATTATCTACAGGCGTTGACCGGCGGGCTTGCCGAAGAAGAGACGGGCCTGGCCGCCTATCGCCATATCTGGGTGGTTGCCGAGCACCGAGAGGGCAAGCTCCTGCGCGTGACCAGAGAGCTACTGGGACGCTCTCGGGAGTTGGCCGAGCGGCTGGGAGCCCGGGTGGAAGTGGCGCTCCTTGGGGAAAAAGTAGAAGCCTTGGCCGAGGAGCTGGTCAGGTTCGGCGCGGACCGGATTCACCTGGCCGAGCACCCACTTCTGGCGACCTACACTGCCGAGACATACACAAAGGTCCTGGCTGCTTTGGTCCAAGAGAAAAAGCCGGAGATACTCCTGTTGGGGGCTACCATTAACGGCAACGACCTCGCCCCTCGCCTGGCTCAGAGACTGGCCACCGGGCTGACCACCGACTGCGTGGCCGTCGATATCGACGAGTCGGAACGGTTGCTTCTATCCACCAGGCCCATCCATGGCGGCGCCTTGCTGGCCACCATGGCCTGCCCGCAGCACCGGCCGCAGATGGCCACGGTCCGCCCGGGCGTGCTTCGTGCCATGCCAGCGGACCCCTCGCGGGAAGGGGCGGTGGAGAGAGCCGAGGTTTCCCTGGACGATGGCGACCTCATGGTCAAGCCCCGCAGGGTGATGAACGAGTTCCCCCGCCCCACAGATTTGCAGGAGGCCCAGGTCATCGTGGCCGGCGGCCGTGGGCTGGGAACTGCTGAGGGTTTCAAGCTCCTGGAGAAACTGGCCCGTGTGCTAAATGGCTCTGTGGCCGCCTCCAGGGCGGCGGTGGAGGCCGGCTGGGCTTCCAGGGACCGCCAGGTGGGCATTACGGGCAATTTCGTGCGCCCACGGGTGTACTTTGCCTGCGGCATCTCCGGCTCCATCCAGCACCTGATGGGTATGCGCGGCTCAAGGTATATCGTGGCCGTCAACTCCAACCCCGATGCAGCTATATTCAAGTTCGCTGACTACGGCATTGCCGGTGACCTGTACCAGGTCATCCCGGCGCTCACGGACGAGCTCAAGGCCGCTGGCGTAGGCAGCCTGACCTAGAGGTGCCAGATTGGCTGGGACGGCCAGTGCTGAAGTCACGTTGCGGGTGCGCTATGCCGAGACCGACGCCATGGGCGTGGTATATCACGCCAATTACCTGATCTGGTTCGAGGTCGCCCGAGGTGAGCTTTTCAGCCAGTGCGGCACAGATTATACTCACTGGGAGAAACAGGGTTACTACCTGCCGGTGACAGAGATCAGCGCCCGCTACCTGGCCCCGGCCCGCTACAGCGACGACGTAGTAGTCCGGGCCTGGCTGGACTCCTTTCGCAGCCGCCAGATCGTCCTGGCCTACGAAGCCCGTGACCGCCAGACCGGCCAGCTTCTGGCCGCTGGAAAGACCGTGCACGTCTGTGTGAATTGCCAGGGTCGGGCAGTCCCCATCCCGGCGGATATGCGGGCTCTGTTTGAGGGATCTCTAGAGACATGAGTGATGCGCACGAGGTCGCCACCGAGCTGCGGGTCCGATACGCTGAGACCGACGCCCAGGGCATCGTCAACGACGCCAATTACTTCGTCTGGTTCGAGGTGGCACGGGTCAACTATCTCAAGGCCTTGGGCCTCAACTATGCTGAGTTGGAGAGATCGGGCCTGGGCTTCGTCATCGCCGAGGCCAGTTGCCGCTACTACGCCCCGGCTCATTTCGATGAGGCAATCATAGTCAAGACCTGGGTGGAGGAGGTGAAGAACCGCAGCTTCTCCTTGGGCTACCAGGTGGTCAACCAGGATTCAGGGCAGGCCCTGGCCACGGGCAAGACCGTGCAGGTCTTCGTGGACGCCAGCGGAAGACCGATACCCATTCCGGCTCAGATAAGGGACTCGTTTGCCAGGCATAAGCGCGCGTAGCCGGTCCCTCTTATGTCGAGTTTCATGACCTCCTATGTTAATCCTCGTGTCTCAATCCTTCATCGAGAGAAGGCTCTACACCAGCAAATGCTATAATGCTGCGGAAGAGAGCTTGGTGAAGCGGCGAACCAGTGACTCAATATCTGGCAAAACAGATAACACCAGGGAGCAGGTAGCAGAGAGCCCCCACCCTCAACCACAGATTGCACTGATTACGCAGATTGAGTCTGTGCCATCTTTGAAATCTGTGATTCCCCTTACTTTACCCGTAAAGAAAGTGATCTAGCTGGCTATCCTGCCGTCCCGGATCCGGATCGTCCTTCCTACGTAACGGGTGTTCTCCGGGTTGTGGGTGGCGAGGACTATGGTTAAGCCGTCCTCATTCAAAGACTGAAATAGCCGCATCACCTCTTCCCCGGTCTGTGTGTCCAGGTTGCCCGTGGGCTCGTCCGCCAGGATCAACGGCGGTTCGTTGACGATGGCCCTGGCTACCGCCACTCTCTCTTGCTCACCGCCGGACAATTGGTTCGGGAGCCGGCGGGCCTTGTCCACCAGGCCAACCCGCCCCAGCGCCCGGAACGCCATCGCCTCTTGTTCTCGATGTGGTCTCTTGCTGATGGCCAATGGCAAGAGGACGTTCTCCACGGCCGTGAGATAGGGGATAAGCTGAAGTTGCTGGAAGACAAATCCGATGTACTCGTGGCGGAAATCGGCCCTTTTTTCCACCGAGAGCCCATACAGGTCAATGCCGTCCACCAGGACGGTTCCTGTGGTTGGCGGGTTCATGGCACCCAGGATGGAGAGCAAAGTGCTCTTGCCGGAGCCCGAAGGCCCCATCATGGCCACCAACTCGCCCTCGTCGATGGACAGGTCAATCCCCTTCAAGGCCTGGACCACACAGCCGTTACTATTGTAGGTCTTGCTCACACCGCGAATATCGATCAACGCCATCTGGATTCACACCTTACTTCTAGATGAACCTTAATGCCTCCGCCGGGTCTAGATTGGCGGCCTGCATCGCCGGATAGATGCTGGAGCCCAGGCCCACCATGGCCGAGAGCCCCACGGCCAAAGCGGCCAGGGCTGGGTTCCAATTCACCGTCACGGCCGCCTGGGCCACGTAGGGGGCTGTGAGCGAGCTGGCAATCATGCCGGCCAACCAACCCAGGACCCCGCCCACCACGCTCACCACCAACGCCTCCAGGAGGATTATGCGAGCTATGTGCGTCCGCCGGAAGCCGATGGCCCGGAAGATGCCGATCTCCCGCGTCCGCTCCTTCACCGAGGACATCATCGTGGTGAGCACGATCATGGCCCCGATGGCCAGGACCACCGCCGAAACCGCCAGGGAGAAATTGGTCAATTGGTCCACCGTCTGTCGCCGGGCCTTCCAGGCTTGCTGGAGGGCGGAGACCTTGGCGTTAGGCAGCACGCCGCTGAGCTGCCCTACAATGTCCTCGATGGGGCAGGCCTTGCACAAGGCGCTCACCTCGATCAGGCTCAACTTGCCCGGCTTGCCTAAGAGGGCTTGTGCTGCCGATAGTTCCACGTACAGGACGGAGTCTTCCTGCGAACCAGTCTCTTTCAGCACACCCGATACCGTGAACTTTCGCCCATCTATGGTCAGCGAGTCCCCAGGCCTGGACATCAAGACTCCCGCAGCACGGCTGCCGAGAAGGATTTCGCCTTCCCTGCTAGGCGCGGCGCCGTTGATCTCCCACCACTTCTTCATCCTGAGCTCGGCCGGGAAGTCCACGCCCACGAGCAACGCCCTGCTCTCACCAGCACCCTTGGCCTGCACTGCGCCCAGCAATTTCGGGGCAATGGTGGCGATGTTTCCAGAGAAGGCGATGGTCTTGATCTTGGGCACGTCCTCCTGGCTCAGCTCCTTGACGTCGTAGGATACGCCCGAGACGGCAATGTTGCCATAGCTCAAAGAGAGCTCTCTGGCCTGGGGCACGATGACGATGTTGGCGCCGAACTGGTCGATCTTGTCCTGCAGGTCGTCCCGCATGGCCGCGGTGATGGAGAAAAGCGCCACCACGGTGGCCACCCCTATGGCCAGGCCCAGGATCACGAAGACCATCTTGCTCTTGCGTCGTCTGAGATTATTAAAAGAAATGTCTGCCAGGCGCACGTAGATCGCCTCCTCTTCGCACCGCGTTCAGGCCCGCCTGCCTGCGGGCAGGCCTTGCCAAGCAGGCAGGGCTTCGACTAGAATAGTGGCTGGCCGGTCTGGCTCATGTTGTCCTTGAGAATGTCACTCACCAGGATCACCACCATGTCCCCCTGTACCGAACGAGTCAGCGCTGCTGGATTGCAGCCGCCGGTCACGTCGTTGACTTTAATGGAGGGGAAACGCCGGCCGCAGTTGTTGCACACCATCTCGTCCCCTTCCTGTCGATAGCCTTTCTTGAAAGGATAACAGACGTCACAGGCATCGATGGCGGCGCGGATGACGCCATCGGAGCTCTTCAGTACGAAGAAATCGATCTCCTTCCCGGAGGAGGGCTCGCGATAGGTATAGAACCGGGCCTTGCCGTCGGCAAAATCGGCCACCGGCAGCTTCACCGCTCCATCCTGGGCAACAACGATTGCGAATCTGGCATTACTGCGCCGCAAGGCGCTGCTGCCAGTGCCCTGGTTTGCCGTAGGAACAGTTGGCTGTCCTCTCCCCTGTCCCTGCAGGAAGAAATAGCCCAGAGCCAAGGCAACGATCAAGATCGCGGGCACCAATACGTACAACGGATTCCCCTGGCTTCTGCTCTCTTGAGTGAACTTGCTGCGCTTGGCATGACGCACGCTCTCCGCTGGCGGGGCGGACACCGGGTCAGCCTTGATCCTTTGGGACTTCGCCATGAACGCATTTCCCCCTCATATCAAAGATAGCTGAGCCTTAAGCCGCGGGGTCGGCCATGATTCTCCCCGGGCCCTGGGGCAAACCTTAAGGATAGTTTACGGTACCTGCCGAAGGAATGCAAAAAAGGTCTACAAATCTCTTGGGAACCTTCAGTGACCGCAGACAATCACACGCCCTTGTGGCAATTTACTCACGGCTGGAGGGAGAGATGAACAGCCTCACCTGGCGTCCAGGCGGTCAAAGCGCCCTTCCAGGACCTCTCGGACTTCGCGCATCCCCTGTTCCATGTAGGGATACAAGAGCCACACCAGCGCCAAGCCGAAGAGCCCCCCGGTGAAGAGCCGCAGTTGCCAGTTGCTCTCGCGAAAGCCCAGTAGCTGGGTGAAGCCATCCACCGCCATGGGCGCGATGAAGGCCAAGAACAGCGGTATGCTCAAAGGCCTGAGCTTCTGCCGGACCAGGGAGAAGAAAAGTCCCGCCAGGAAGATGGAGGCGAAGATGGCTGTATCCCGCTGGCAATAGGCTACCTGGTAGCCAAAGGAAACATTGCCCAGAGGAGAGTGATAGAAGGCAAGGGGGTCCCCAACCCCCGTGGCGGAGGATATCTCCTCAAAGGAATAGGTTGACTTTGGCCCCCCGATGAAGAAGGACCGCTGCGGCAATTGATGGCAGGTGACCTGATAGGCTGCGTAGATGGCTTTCGCCGGCAACGTATAGCCTCGAGAAGCCAGGTAAGGTGCTAAAAGGGGCAGAGCGGCAAATAACCCCAAGGTCGCATTTGCCAATAGAAGCCAGTGCCGCGTGAAGTGCAGGATCAGCCGATCCAGAAAGATCACCAGGTCGCGCCTTCTGCCAGTGACCACGGTTTGGGTCATTAATCCAACCCCTCGCTTCCTCAGAGTGCGGCGATGCCGGCAACCGCTTGAGCCCAGGCTCGAAAAGCGCCCAATCCTGCGAGTTCCAGCGATGCCAGGATCAGAGCCAAAGTCACGGGCACCAAGACCTCCCAGATGGTTTGCCCCCGTTTCCTGCTGAGATTCTGCACCACCACCAGGTTCACGATGGCGACCACCACCAGCACACCACCACTGGAAAGAAAGCCAATGGGGTAGTAGAGCCATGACCAGCCGGAGATCACGCCCAGGCCAAAGGCCGCCAGAGCGGCCAGCGCTCCCAGCACCTGGCGCACGTCTTCCACCACTGGCTTTAGCTCGGGATC
>JACQYG010000255.1 GCA_016208345.1 Chloroflexota bacterium | reverse complement strand
TCCCTTGCCCCCGGTGGTCGAGGGGCAGGCATGGTGGCCGCGCCGCCCTACATCTACGTGCCATATCATTTGGTGGACAGCTACGTGCGAGCGGACCTTGGGGAGTTCACGGCCTTTGCCTTTTTACCTCTGATAGTCTTCGGGTTCTCGCGTCTGTTGGAGGCTGATGATAGGAGTGATCGAGTTGCCTGGATCGCCGTAAGCGCCCTGGCCTACGGCGGCTTGATCCTCACCCACATGATAGCGGCCCTGATCTTTACCCCTCTACTGGGGTCGTATGTCCTCTTCATCTCGCTGTTGGCGAGACCTCGGTCCTTTATTAAAGGATGGCTGCTGCGCCTCATCTTTGCCGGGGCTGCAGCTCTGCTCGCCCTGGCCGCCAGCGCCGTTTACTGGCTCCCTGGGCTGGTGGAAACCAGATACGTGCAGTCGGCCAACCTGGTGGGTGGATTCTACAGCTATCGAAATCATTTCGTCTATCTGTTCCAGCTCTTCTCGCCCTTCTGGGGATATGGCTACGCCGGCATCGGACCCAACGATCAAATGCCATTCCAGATCGGCCTGGTGCCGGTGGTATTTGGGCTAGGCGCGGCCGGTGTGTTCTTTACTAATAGAGAACTCAGGCCGTACCTCTGGTTCTTTGTGGCGGCGGCTCTTGTTTACACCCTGGCTATGCTCTCGCTGGCCCAGCCCCTTTGGCAGGCGGGGCAGCGTCTGGCGGTATTCGTGCAATTTCCGTGGCGTCTTCTCATGGTGGTGACATTCACCGCCTCACTGATGGCGGGGGCGGTGGCGCGTTCTTTTACGGGTAAAGAACCCGGCGTGATGAACGCTGGGGTGGCGGCGGTGCTTCTGCTGGTCCTGACGACAGGCTTTCCCTATAGCGCGCCGCAGTACACCGAGGCCAACGTTTCGTTGAAGGGCATGATCCAATTTCAACTGGATACCGGAGAGCTTCTGGGCGATACGATCTGGGTTTCCCAGAGACCGACCAGTTCTCCGCTGGTGCCATTGTATCTGGAGGGAAGGCCCCTGGTGAAGGCGGCGGCTTTGGACGGGGAAGCGAAGGTTATGACCGTCAGCCATGGGGCAGTATCGGAGGCCATAGAGGTTTTGGCGCCCCGTGGCACGTCGGTCTTGTTTTATAACCATTATTTCCCCGGCTGGCGGGGATTCCTGGACGGCCAGGAGATCGCCATAAAGCCGCAAGGCCCCCAGGGACTGATCAGCCTGGAGGTGCCTGCCGGCGAACACCGGGTCGAGATCCGCTTCGGTGACACGGCCGCCCGGACCTTCGGGAAATTGCTGTCGCTATTGGGCTGGGTCATTGCCCTGGTAGCTTTTTTCGGGGCAAAGATTTGGCGTCTTTCTTTACCAGTAAAGAAAGCCCTGTGACATGCGGGCCGGTTAATGCTATAATGGCGACGACGGTGGACTTCGGGTCTTCTCCGGGGAATTTCTTTATCAGTGAAGAGATGATGCTTTGGTGACCAGGGTCTGCGTTATCGGCAGTGGCTACTGGGGGCCGAATCTGGCTCGCAATCTGGACTCGCTGCCGGGAAAGCCGCTTTACGGGGTTAGCGACCTCCGGGAGGAGCGGCTCGCTTACATAAAACACATCTATCCCCACGTGGCGGTATCCCAGGACTACCGGACCTTTCTGGACGATGAGGCGGTCAACGCCGCAGTGATCGCCACGCCGGCCAATTCACACTTCCAGTTGGCCCGGGAATTTCTACTGCGGGGCAAACACACACTGGTGGAGAAGCCCCTGGCCATGACGGCAGCCCAGTGTCGGGAGTTGATCCACATCGCCCGGCAGAACGACAGGGTCCTCATGGTGGGCCATACGTTTGAGTATAGCCCGGCGGTGGCCAGGCTCAAGGAAATGGTGCAGGGTGGAGAGCTGGGGGACATCTATTACATCTATTCGAATCGTCTGAACCTGGGTGGTCTTCCTATCCTTGGATTTCCCCGGTGGAACCGGGGCCCACATACATGTCAGTTGGTTGGATCCGGGCAAGGTCCGCCGGATGACCGTAGTCGGGAGCAAGAAAATGGTGGTCTACGACGATACCAACTCCGAGGCCCCGCTCCAGATCTACGACAAAGGCGTAACCAGGAATGGCATTCCTCGAGATGCGCCCGCTTTCGAGTCCTTTGGCGAATTTCAGTTGCTCCTGCGGGCTGGGGATGTGCACATCCCTAAGATCCCTGCCACCGAGCCACTCCGCGATGAGTGCGCGCACTTCTTAGATTGCATCACTAACGACGCCAGGTGCCAATCCGATGGCCTGGCCGGGCTAAGACTGGTCAAGGTGCTGGAGGCAGCGCAACATTCGCTGCGTCACGGCAGCATGGCGGTGCCGGTGCCTAAGGAGGACTGATGGCAGATAGCAGTTGGCTGCCTTAAGCTATCAGTCATTTCGGTCAGCAAGGAGCGTTGAAATGATTATACCCCTGGTAGATCTAAAGGCGCAGTACAAGACGGTAAAGGAAGAGGTGGACGAAGCGATCCAGAGGGTTATCGACAGCTCCAGCTTCATTATGGGCGAGGATGTGAGGCTCTTTGAACAGGAATTTGCCCAGTACATAGGCGCCAAACACGCGGTGGGCGTGGGTTCGGGCACCGACGCCCTGCACCTGGCTTTACCCAGTGTGGCGCCAAACCGGTGTTTGTGGATATCGATCCCCGGACCTACAATATAGATGTGACAAAGGTCGAGCGAGCCATAACCGCTCGTACCAAAGCGCTTTTGCCCGTCCACCTGTATGGGCAGCCGGCGGACATGGACCCTTTGCTCGGCCTGGCAGAGAGACACCATCTCCAGGTCATCGAGGACGCCGCTCAGGCCCCTGGGGCGGAGTATAAGGGCCAGAAAACGGGGACTTTTGGCAAGGCGGCGTGCTTCAGCTTCTATCCGGCTAAGAACCTGGGAGCCTACGGGGATGCGGGAATGGTGGTCACCAACGACGATCAAGTGGCTCAAAAAGTGCGGCTCTGGCGAGATCACGGCCGGGAATCCAAGTACGTGCACCTGGCCGAGGGCTTTGGCAAGCGACTGGACACCATCCAGGCCGCCGTGCTCAGGGTGAAACTCCGGAGACTCCCGGCGTGGAACGCTCAGCGGCGGCAAAACGCGCTTCTCTATACGCAACTGCTGAGTGGAACCGGCGTGGTGTGTCCCTACGAGCCCGAATATTCCCGGTCGGTTTACCACCAGTACGTCATTCGGGTGCGTGAGCGCGAAAAAATGCAGGCCCGGCTGAAAGAGGATGGGATCTCCACGGGCGTCTATTACCCCCTACCGCTTCATTTGCAGCCGGCTTACGCACGCCTGGGCTATCAGCCGGGGGCTCTGCCGGCAACGGAGAAGGCAGCGGAGGAGGTCCTGTCACTTCCGATGTATCCGGAGCTAACCCCAGAGCAGATCGAATTCATTGCTTCCCGCGTGAAGGCATATTCCTGACGTCATAGGCTGAGCACTGGTTTCCAAAAGTAGGGGCACCCCTTGTTTTTGCGATCGCGCCGATGCCCCTATTGGGCGGGCACAAGGCCCGGCCCTACACCCCCACAGATAGCCCAGGGGCTCCACGCGTGATATCCTGGACCCGCCACTGATACTCCTTGACAGGCTCCGTAGCAAAGGGGGACATCCCCCTTACCCCCGTAATTTATCCAAAAATCGCCTCACCCGGCGGAAAACCTTTTCTTCGGTAAGCCCTTCCGTGTTCACGTATAGATGGCAATGAGCCCGAGCATCGGCCAATCGGGCGCGTTGTTCAGCGAGCTGGTCCTCTCCCCAGTCAACCCCTTTTCTCCTCCGAATTGTCACGAGCGACGCGTCGAGGTAAACCAGAACGTCGGGCTCGCTCATGCGCCACATGGCAGGCGCAAAAGAATGCTCCTGAGCGCACACGTGGGCCTGGGCTAAGACGCTCATGTCGTCGTTAGGGCGCCCCTGGTCGCGAGCGATGGCGGCGGCCAGAATCGCCTCCGCCAGGCCTTGTACGTCCAACTGGCTGTTTGCCAACAGGGACCCCACCAGGTTGACTACATCGAACCTTAATCCGAAACGGCCCCCGGCCTCTAAAATGCCATCGGTGAATACGATCACGTGGGTGTCCGGTACGATGGGCACCTCTGTGATAACGGGTTTTGTCCCAGGGTATACGCCAATGGGCTGGGATTCCTCATCCAGGCAACGAACTCCGGCGGTGCTGGAGACAACCACCGGGCAATGGCTATTGCGCGAGAGCACGATGCTCCTGGAGGCCAGATCCACCGAGACGATGTTCAAAGTGGCCGACACCTTGCCCTGGCGGTAGGCGTACAGGAAGTCGTGGGTGCCGCGGGCGGCGGCGCCATCGCGCACGCCGTCGGCCAATAACGCTACCGCCTTTTTGGCCACCAGGTTGGAGATGGCTTTGGCCGGCCTGCCGTGTCCCTGGCCGTCGGCCAGCACGAAAGATAGGCCTCCGTGGGGCCGCTCGATCATCTCCAGCGTGTCGCCGCTTTCGCTGGAGGCGTAGCGGCGAACCTTGGCCACCGCCACCTGGACCTCTAACTGTCCCATGCTCGCTCCAGGGTGCCGGGCGCTGCCCTGGTGCCAGGCAACGCCCTCAGCAGCCAAAAAACAAGCGAGGATTCGACCTCCTCGCTTGCTAGTGGAACCATGGAGATGACGGCCCAGTCCGGACTACACCCACTTCTGGCTTTTCATGAAATCGGTGATGACCGGAATGGTGAAGTACTGGCCCTGGTAGGCCAGGTACGCGTAGTACAGCGTGATAAGCCAGAGCAAGAACGGGCAGAAGCCACAGAGGGCGCCGATTCCCAGCGTGACCGCTCCCAAAAGCGGGGTGATGACGCAGGAAAGGACGATTATCACCACCCAAAGAACGATGTCGAAGATCAAAGACTGGACGGCGTGGTACTTTTGAAAGGGGCGGTTCTTACCCTCGGTCAAGAGGATGATCAGGGACACGATGAAAGCGATGGGGTAAGAGAGGGCGGCCAGGAGCTTATCCTGATCTGTGAGCTCGCCGGGCATGCTTTCTGTCATTTGAGTTCACCTCCTTCGCGCGCCGAATCGCCAACCCGTGCCGGATCGCCAAGAGGACTGCGCGAAGTGTCGCCGGGGACTCGGTGGACCGCCTCACTGAGGTCACGCCCTGCTGGCCGCCTGCGGTGGCATCAGCAGGAAGCTTCGGTTATATTCTAGCACGTCCAAACCAAATGTCAATACTTTGGCTTGACAAATCGTACTTCATCAACTATTATTGGTCGGGGTTTCGATCCTCCGTTTTGGATACGACGTTATGAGCTTGATCTGTCGTGGGCCTGCTATCGCAAAACTTGCCCCTGTCATCCTTTTCCTCGGCCTCATTATCCCAGTCTCCGGGTGCTACCAGATCAGGCTCGAGGACCACAGCGTGGGTGATTTGGTGGAAACCCCCACTCCCTTTGTCGTGAGCCTCCCGTCAGATGCTGCCCACGACCTGGCGATAATGGGCATTGATTTTGATCCACCGCTCAAATATGAGCTGGTGGCGGCCGCTGGCAAGCTCCAATTGTTGGTGGCGGTGGAAAATGCTGGGACGCAGGGGGAGCACAACGTGGCCGTGGAGGCCAGGTTGGTGGGTGGCCAGGAGGGCGATGTCCTCTTGCGGCGGACCCAG
>JACQYG010000117.1 GCA_016208345.1 Chloroflexota bacterium | reverse complement strand
GTTGCCCAATGCCCTGGCCCCTATCCTGGTTATCGCCACGCTGCGCATCGCCACGGCGATCCTCACCGCTGCCAGCCTCAGCTTCCTGGGGCTGGGTGCGCAACCACCTACGCCAGAATGGGGCGCCATGCGCAGCGACGGCCGGCAATACCTGACCATCGCCCCGCACGTGGCCACTACCCCCGGCCTGGCCATTCTGGTCACGGTGCTCTCCTTCAACCTGCTGGGAGATGGTCTGCGCGATGCCCTGGATCCAAGGTTAAGAGTGTAAGTTCGATTGCCCCTCAATCCAAAACCGCAAATCGAAAGACGTGCACGGGCCGAATAGCCAGGGGATTTCCAAGCGAATTCCTCCTGTGATATAATCCTGTCAGAAGGCTGGAACGAGGGCAGAAATGCAATCCGATGCCATGACTGTGGAACGCTTGCGCTCAAGCGTTGGGAGCATCCTAAAAAATCGGCCGGTGCGCGTGGCGTATGTCTATGGCTCGGTGGCTATCGGCAATTCCACACCGCTGAGCGATGTGGATATTGCCCTGGTAGTGGATGGCGATCTCACGCCTCTCCAGCAACTCCGCCTGGGCCTGCGCCTGACGACAGAGATCGCGGAGCAAACCGGTGTCCGCAAGGTAGAGGCACGGGTAATCAACCATGCACCGCTGGCGTTGCGCGGGCTGGTAGCCTGCCGTGGTATCTTGCTCTATGCTCGCGATGAGGCCAGCCGGGTGGACTTTGAGACGGCCACGCGCGACGCCTATTTCGACTACCAGCCGGTGGCTCGGCGTTTGCGCCAGGCCTTCTTCGCTGATCTGCGAGAAATGGGACTACATGGTCGATCTGGAAAAGCTGCAAGGCATCCTGGGCAATCTGCGGCAGTACACCGGGTATCTGGGTGGGCTCGCCACCGTGAGCCGTGACGACTTTCTGGCAGACCCCATCAAGGTCGGCGCAGCCAAGTACTACGCGCAAGCTGCCATTGAGTGCTGCCTTGATTCAGGGGTAGCCAGCGCCCGGCTCACCAAGCCAATCTCCTTGCCGATGGCCTTTGGGCAGGAAAGGGCCAGACTCGGTCATACGTTCTCCGCTTCTGTCGGCCTCAACCGGTCGGGCAAGTCCTCGATCTCCACGCTCACCTGCTGGCTCCGGGCCATGTCGCGCAGGGTAACGAGACCGCGTTTCAACTCCTCTTCGCCCAGGATAACCGCGTAGGCCGCGCCGGAGTTGCCCGCCTGTTTTAGCTGGGCCTTGAGGCTGCGGTTCCCGAAGGAGCAGAGGGCGCTGAGGCCAGAGGCCCGCAGGGTGGAGGAGAGCCGCAGGGCCGCCTCCTTAGCTGGCTGGCCCAGGTAGGCCAGAAAGACCCGGGGCGGCTCCTCCGGCCGGACGGCGATGCCCTGGCTCTTCATAGTCATTATAATGCGCTCGATGCCCATGGCGATGCCGATGCCCGGCGTGGGCCTCCCACCCAACTCCTGGGCCAGGCCATCGTAGCGGCCGCCGCCCCCCACGGCGTTCTGTGCGCCGATGCCTGGGGCCCAGATCTCGAACACGGTCTTGGCATAGTAGTCCAGGCCCCGGACCAGGCGCGGGTTGATGGTGTACGGGAGCCCCAAGAGGTCCAGGTACTTCAAAAGCTGAACGAAGTGGCCAGCGCACTCCGGGCAAAGATGGCTGCGGATGTTGGGCGCGCCAGCCAGGATGGGCTGGCACCGGTCCACCTTGCAGTCCAAGAGGCGCAGGGGGTTCTTCTCGTACCGCACCTGGCAGTCGGCGCAGACCTGCCCCAGGTGGCCCTGGTAGTATCTTTTTAACTCCTCTATGTAGGCCGGGCGACATTGGGGGCAGCCGGTGCTGTTCAGTTGCAGGCTCAGGCCCGAGATCCCCAGCTCCCGGTAGAAATCCAGGGCCAGACACAGCACCTCGGCGTCCAAGGCCGGGTCCATCTCGCCGATGGCCTCCACGTTGAGCTGGTGGGCCTCCCGGAGGCGACCGGCCTGGGGCCGCTCGTACCGGAATATGGAGATTATCGAGTACAGCTTCACCGGCTGGGGCAGGGCGTGCATGCCGTGCTCCAGGTAGGCCCGAACCACGGGGGCGGTGGCCTCGGGGCGCAGCGTAAGGCTTTCCCCACCCTTGTCCTCGAAGGAATACATCTCTTTCTCGACGATGTCGGTGCCCTGGCCAACCCCTCGCACGAAGAGCGAGGTCTCTTCGAAGGTGGGCGTGGCAATGAGCCGGTAGCCGTAGCGCCGGCACACCTGGTGGATCACCCCCTCCACGTGGCGCCAGTAGGGGGCTTCCTCCGGAAGAAGGTCCTGGGTGCCCCGGGGTGCTCTGTACACGGTCTTCCTCCTGTCTCGAGAATGGCAATGTGGGGGCAATTATAGCCGATTCGGGTCCCGGAGTCTAGCTGATGGCTTATGGCAGGCCGTGGACTGCCGAAATCTCGCCATAGACCGCGTGAGTTTCTTTGACAAACGCTGTCGGCCTTGCTACAATGGCGCCAACCAGAAGCCATGAGAGGGTGGGTAGGACGATGAGCTCACCGGCCGGGGAGGTTGGGAAATCACTGGGCGCTCTCAAGCGCGCCGTAGGCTAGGTGTGGTACGGCATGACCCTGCACGGCATCGCGCGAGATGTCTTGCGGGAACGGGCCAGCCGGGAGCACCTGTTCATCCTGATCAGCTTTGGAGACCTGTTGGGCGTGCCGGTGCTGCCGCCCTATTACACCCTCCGGCTTCTGCCTTTCATCGTGCCCGAGATCAACAACTGGCGGCGGCGGATGCTCAGGGAACGGGACCTGGTGGATTTCCTGGGAGGCTAGCCGGATGAAGGTCGTCAACGCCCGGGAGATGAGAGAGATGGAACAGGGCGCCGATGCTGCGGGTGTCTCCTACGTCATGATGATGGAGAGCGCCGGCCACGCGGTGGCCGAGGAGATCAAACGCCGGCGAAAAGTGAAAGAGCTGCCTATTCTGATCCTGATCGGGCCCGGGAACAACGGCGGCGATGGCCTGGTGGCAGCCCGGTATCTGAAGGAGGCAGGTGCCGATGTAAGCCTGTATCTGTGGAACCGGCGCGTGGCCGAGGACCAGAACTACCGCCTGGCCCGGGAGTTGAAGATACCGGCGGTGGAGGAGGCTAGCGACCAAGGCCACGGCCGGCTCAAGGAGGCAGTGGTATGGTGCCGGGTGCTGGTAGACGCCCTCCTGGGCACCGGCGCCTCCCGGCCCATTCAAGGGCCCCTGGCCGAAGTATTGCAGACTGTCCACCAGGAGCTGAAGGGCCTGCCGCGCTCGGCCGCGCCCCTGATCGTGGCGGTGGACCTGCCCTCAGGGATGAACTGCGATACGGGAGGGGTGGACCCTCTCACCTTGCCTGCCGACATCACCGTCACCTTCGCCTATCCTAAGCGGGGGCTATACCTTTTCCCGGGCGCCGAATACGTGGGCGAGCTGGTAGTGGCCGATATCGGCATCCCCCAGGACCTGGCCCAGGGCATTCGCACCGAGCTGATCACGCCGGGAGAGGTGAGTGCCACATTACCCCGGCGGCCATTGGGTGCCCACAAGGGGGTTTTCGGGAAGGCGCTGGTGATCGCCGGTTCCTTGAACTATACCGGGGCGGCCTATCTGGCCTGCAGCGCGGCCAGCCGGGTGGGGGCCGGGCTGGTGACCCTGGCGGTGGCCCAGAGTTTATACCCGATCCTGGCGGCGAAGCTGGCCGAGATCACGTTTCTGCCGCTGCCGGAGGCGGAACCTGGACACCTGGGAGAGGAGGGCCTGGGCCTCCTGCGCGAGGCCCTGGACCGCTACGACGTAGTCCTGGCCGGCCCCGGTCTTGGCCGCCACCCGGCCACAGTGAGACTCATCCGCAGCCTGGTCACCTGCATCGGACCCCAGCGCTTCGTGCTCGATGCCGATGGGTTGAACGCCCTGGCCGGTGCCGAAAGCTGGTGGGAGGCCTTGCCGGATGAAGGGATCTTGACCCCTCATCACGGTGAGATGGGGCGGCTTCTGGACATTCCCCTGGCTGAGGTGGAGGGGGAGCGGCTGGAGATCGCCCGGAAGGCCGCTGGCAAGTGGAAAGAGGTGGTGGTGCTGAAAGGCGCCTACACCGCCGTGGCCACGCCCCAGGGCCAGGTTTCAATCAACCCCTTCGCTAACCCGGGCCTGGCCACCGCTGGCACCGGCGACGTCCTGGCGGGAGCGATCGCTGGATTCCTGGCCCAGGGGATGCCGCCGTACGCCGCGGCCAAGGCCGGGGCATACTGCCACGGGCTGGCTGGTGAGCTGGTGCGGCAGGAAAAGGGGGACATGGGCATGGTGGCAGGGGATCTTTTACCGGCCCTCCCCCTGGCTTTGAAGCAGGTCCGGGCGCTCTAATCCCTCTCTATGGCCTGCTTGACCTTCTCCAGGGCCCGGCGTTGCAGTCGGGAGACGTGCATCTGAGAGATATTCAGGCGCTGGGCCACCTGGGCCTGGGAGAGCCCCCGATAGAAGCGCAGATAGAGGATGATCTGTTCCCTGGGGGAGAGCCGGGAGATGATCTGGGAGATGGTGGCCCGGTCCTCAAATTCGGCGATGGCCCGATCCTCCTGGCTGAGCTGTTCCTCCAGAGGCGTGCCTTCGGCGCCCCCCTCCACTGGTTGATCCAGGGATAGGATGCGGATCAGGAAGAGGTCGCTTTGCCCGGTCTCCCTTCCCGGGCGGCCTGATGCAACGCCGTTGCTGGTATCAGCGGCCGGGGGAAAAGAGGCTTTTGACCTCAGGCGAGGCGTCCTCAGGGCGGAGGCCTTGTCGCGATAGTATCTTTGTATCTCGCCCACGACCGTGGGCACGGCGTAGCCCTTGAAGGGCACGCCTCGGCTGGGGTCATAGCGGTCGATGGCCTTGATCAAACCCAGATAGGCCACCTGGATCAGGTCATCCAGATGTTCCGGGCGATAGCTCAGCCGACGGGCCAGCTGTGCCACCCAACCCAACTGTCGGACGATCAGCTTTTCTCTGATCTCCGGTGAACGCGTGCGGGAATACTGGGCGAAAAGCTCGGCATCCTCTCCAGCGGAGTCACTATAGGCTGATCGGGGCTTCTTTTTCTCTGACATGTCACCACGGGGTAAGCGTGAACAAAAAAGGGCCTTGCTTTGGGCTGGAGCCGACCAACAGCAAGACCCTGGGCAAGCGAAAGCCAGACCACTCAGTTTGTAATAAAGGGCAACCCCCCTCATCCCCCTGTTCTTCCTACCGCGAACACGCAAAGACACGAACATTAAAGAACTACCCCGGAAACCAGTCCCGACCAGTCGGGACTGGTTTCTATCTACATCCTTCGTGTCGTCGTGGCTTATTTGATAAGGCGGGTCTGCCCCCTAACCCCCGGTTGAACTGTGCCCCTTGAGCCGCCTGGCAAAGCCACCTAGCCTTCAGCTTCACCGCGAGCTTTACGGAGCTTGGCCTGCAACTCCTTGGTGGTCTTGGCCGCGGCCTCCCGACCCTCTTCCAGGGCCTCTTTGACAGCGGCGGTCTTTTCCTGGACCACGATCCGGCCTTTGGCCTGTAGCTCCTCGGCCTCTTCCCTGGCCTTGACCAGCCCCTCCTGGGCCTTGCCCTTGAGCTCGATGCTTTTCTCCAGGAGTTGCTCGCGGGTCTCCTCGCCGGGCTGCGGGGCTATGAGCAATCCCACCGCAGCGCCCACGATGCCACCCAAGAGGAAGCCAGCCAGGAAGGCGGTACCTCTATCGTTATCGGACATGGCTTTTTCCCCCTTTCCTACCCATTTTGCGAATTAGTCCCCGGAAGGTGCCCAGCACACCGGAAGACAGGCTATAAGCCTTGATCAACGGAGCCACCAGGCCGTCGGAAACAAAGGTGGTGGTACCTTTAACCGTATCGGCCGTCTGCCGGGCTGAGGCCAGGACCGGCTTGATCTCCTTCTTGAGCATGGTGACGAGCTGCCACAGGAGCACCACCACGATGGCCAGGAGCAAGGTTACGATGAAGGATTCCAGCACCAGGATGATGATGGCGATATCGCGCAGGCCGGCCAGGCCAATCGCAGGGTAGATCTGGACGACAGCGAAGACGATGGCAGCCAGGACGATCAGGGTGACCACCGCGACCACCGTCTCGTTCTTCATGCCTTCTCACCTCCTTGGCAAGGATTATATCACAACCGGACCAGATTGGCAACGAATAGCGCGGCCAGGCAGATAACGGCCCCGGTGACCGGCTGGACGTCGCCTATGGCGAAGCGGTCCAGCGCCTCCAGCAGTGGCAGTCGCTGGCTGCCGAAGAAGGCTACCAGGCTGACGAGCCAGGAATAGGCCAGGCTGCGCTCTCTGCGGCCAAAGAGCAGGTAGAACGCAAAGGCGTAGATGCTGGCCAAGAGCAACGACAGGATGAGAGACGGAGGCAGCACTTTCAGGGCCCGACGTATACGAACTTCACGGCATCAAGGGCGATGTACTCGGAGTTGTACGGCTCGCCGGTGGCGTCCGAGAGCTCCACGTATTCTTTGCCATCGGCGGCAAAGGTGTAGACCCCCAGGCTCACCCAGGAGTCTCGCGGTGCTCTGCCTTGATTGATCACCGCCACCTTCCACTGTCCGCTGAAATTGATACGGTAACGCGCGCTGGAGGTGGTGGCCAGCTTTTCGGGGATGAAGGCGTACACCTCATATTTCCCCGGTTTGGGGAGGCTGGGCGTCCATTTCCCGAAGTTCTCGGTCTTGTCGGTGGCATTCCTGGTCCAGAAGAAGTGCTGGCCGTAGCCGCTGGGCTCCGCTCCCCAGAACTCCTCGGGGCCGCCCTTCTGAAACCCAGGGCTCATGTCGTCAACCAGGACGGTGGCGGTTATCTCGGTTGGCACCGGCGAAGGCGTTACCGAGGCGGAGATGGCGATGGTGGCGGTGACGGGCGGGGTTGGCGTGAACGATACGGTGGGAGAAGGCGTGGCCAAGGAGGCTTGAGCAGCGATGGGAGGCAGTTGCGGTGTCATTCGTGCGAACAGCCACAGCCCTACCAGGGCCAGCCCCAGGAAAACGCTCAGGAGCGAGATGGCCACCATGGCCGCGAAGGGCACGGTCTCCTCCGGAATTTCCGTCTCTGGCGTCAGGTCAGCGGCGGGAGCTGGGGTGGGTTCGGTGCTCGGTTGAGCCTTAATGAAGATGGCAGTGATGTTGTCACGTCCTCCGCGCTCCTTGGCTGTGCCCACCAGCCGCTGGGCGATCTCCTGAGAGGTGCCGCCCATGGCGACGATGGCGCTGACGTCCTCATCGGGAAGCTCGCCGGTCAGGCCGTCGCAACAGAGAAGCACCTCATCACCGGGCTGAAGGGTCTCTCGAAAGATGTCGACCTGGACCTCCGGGTGGGTGCCCAGTGACCGGGTGATGACGTTGCGCAGGGCGTGGGTCTTGGCCTGCTCGGGAGATAGAATGCCTTCCTGCACCTGCTCGGCAACCCAGGAGTGGTCCACGGTCAATTGTCTGGCCTGCCCCGCCCTAAACAAGTATGCGCGGCTGTCACCCACGTTGGCCACCCAGAGCTGGTCGGCGCGAAAGAGGCCGGCCACTATGGTGGAGCCCATCTTCAGGAGATCGGTTTCGCCCTGGCCCTGGGTGATGATGGCCAGGTTGGCTTGTTGTATGGCCGCCTGCAGGGCGGAGGGGACATCGGTGGTGGGGTTGCCATAATAGTCGGTGAACGTGCGCTCGATGGCCAGTCGGCTGGCTATCTCCCCGGAGGCGTGGCCGCCCATGCCGTCGGCCACGGCGTACAATCGACCCTTGCGCTCCAGGAGCTCCTGAGGGGCGGAGGTGAGCTTGGCGGCATAGTCCTCGGCCAAGCCGTAGCTATCTTCGTTGCTCTGGCGCACCGCGCCCACGTCGCTGACCGCGCCCACCTCCAGTGTCAGCCGCAGCCCTGATGTCCCGGAGTGCAACTCCGGGACATCAGGGGCGGGGGCGAACCTATCGCTCATTTCCCTCCTCGCCAGGGGCGAAATCCGGCTGGGCCTGGTGACGCCAGTTTAGCATAAAACATCAGCGCTGTCCATGTGGACTTCTTCACGTTCACTGGAGGGGGTTGGATCTGGCTGGCGAGCTTCCCACGACACAAGGTCGTGGGTATCACTCTACAAGTTGAGACACGGACACCCTTGTTCTTGCGGCGTGCGGTGTCGGAGCGTCATCCGGCGAACCCCCCAAACTGCCTCTCAATGTAAAGCCTGGTTTTTACCAGGGATTCTCCGGTTTTAGCCTTCTTTACTAAGCTTCGCCTCAAACCGACGAGAGCATCCGCCGCCATCCTACCACGAAACAAAGACGCGAAGATTAAAGGACTACCCCAGAAGCCAGGCTTCTCCGAGAAACCTGGCTTCTGTCTACATCCTTCGTGCCTTCATGGCTTAGTGGTTAAACCTTGTCGGGACGGCAGTTCAACTGCCGTCCCGAAAATCTTGTCTCATTTGTTAAAGATCGGTCCCATGAAGGTGCCTACTAAAGAAAAGCTGGGTTCACCCTGAATAAGCCAAAAGCACGCGGCCGCCGAAGAAAAGGCGACCGTGTGCCGGGTTAAGCGGTGAAGCTGTCAGGCATCGCGGGCGTCGATCACCTGGCACTGAGCGGCCTTGGCTGCCTGCACCAGGGTGGGCTGGGCGACGCCGGACACCTTCACCGCCACCAGCCGGTTAGTGGGGTCCTCGCCCAGGAAGGTGCCCAGGGCAACGATGTTACCGCCCAGCCTGGTGAACTCGCCGGTGAGTTTGGCCAGCATTCCCTTCTGCTCGGGCACCAGGAGGGTCAGGCGCACGCCTTTCTCCCGGGCACCCAGGAGCTCCAGGAAGATCTTGAACAGGTCGGTCTCGGTGATGATCCCCACCAGCATGCCGTCTCGGACCACCGGCAACCCGCCGATCTTGCTGTCTACCATAATACGGGCCGCCTCTTCCAGGGGGCAGTCCTCTTCGATGGTGATGACCTTCCTGGTCATCACTTCCTTGACCGTGATCTTTGCCAGCAGGTAGTGGATCTCGTGAATGCTCAGCGAGGTGGCTGGGGAAGGTGAAGCATAGAGCAGGTCCTTCTCCGATACGATGCCCACCAGTTCTCCGTCTTTGTTCAAGACCGGCAGGCGCCGGACCTTCTGTTCCCTCATGGTCTTCAGGGCGTCGGCGATGGGGGTATCGTCGGTGATGGTTATCGGATGGCGGCTCATCCTTTCACTTACCAGTATCTCGGTCCTCCAAGAATGGATTTGGGATTCCAAAATATCTTACCATACTGGTGGGAGCGACGCAAACTTTAGCGCGAGGAGGGTGTTGAACGAAGATCGATGTTCCCCACTGGGGTCTCTCCTGATGTCCCGGAGTTGAACTCCGGGACATCAGGAGAGTGCGAGGGGCGAAGATTCCCAGCTTGCAAACCGATGCCTCTAGCAGAACTACGATCGGGGGATGCTCTGGCGCCGACGGCGGTCGTCGTACTCCAAACTTTTCCTAGTCAAAGAACTCGAATTTTCCCCTCAAACATGTTATCATTCGGCGCAGCCAGGAGCTGATTCCACCGACGAGGAGTATGACATGTCCGTGTATGAGTTCGAGGGGCGGGTGCCCCAGGTCCATCCGGAGGCTTTCGTGCACCCTGAGGCCAGCCTGCTGGGCAGGGTGACTATCGGCCAGGGGTGCTGGATCGGCCCGGGGGCCAGCCTCCGGGGTGATTACGGGGAGATCGTCGTCGGCAGTGGCACGAGTATCGAGGAGAACTGCGTGGTCCACGCCCGGCCCGGCGACGTCACCCGCATCGGCGATCACGTGACCATCGGCCACGGGGCGATCATTCACAATGCCACGGTGGATGACTGGGCGGTGATCGGCATGGGGGCCATTGTCAGCGACTGGGCCCACGTGATGGAGTGGGCGGCGGTGGCCGAGGGGTGCGTGGTGAAGAACCGTCAAGAGATCCCGCCTAAAGTGGTAGCGGTGGGTGTGCCGGCCAAGGTCATCGGCCAGGTGACGCCCGAGTACCAGGAGGAATGGCGCAACTTCAAGGCGACATACGTGGACCTGGCCCGGCGGTATCCTAAAGGGTTGAAAGAGCTCCCGGTGCCCTCGGTCCTGTAGCCCCGGATACGGATGCCCGGGGCCACAGGGTTTCACTCCAGTGAGAAGTCCACCAAGTAGCCTTCTCTACTAGTCAAAGAACGCCTCTTTCAGCCTTTGCAGCCGCCTTCCCCGGTCCCGGACGAAGCGTTCGATCCCTTTCAGTATCCACTCCGGCGAGAGGTGGGCCTCCTCGGTGAGCTCCTCCACGGTGCCGCCGGTGCGCCACCGGTTGTCCCAGTCCGAGGACAATGAGTACTCCTCGGCTACCTTGTGGCAGAGCCAATCGTGCATCAACCGGCGGGCGCCATTAGTGATGGTCATGGAGTCCAGCCACTCGTGCCAGGGCAGTATTCGGTCGCGGTAGGCCTGGGGCTGGAGGGCAAAGAGCTCAGGGCTGATGCCAGCAACGATCTTTACGTTCAGGCCTTCCCGGTCCAGCTCCGGCAGGATCTTCACGATATTGGCCGTGGTGCTGGTGCCCTGGACGATGACGGTGCCCATGGGCCGTTTCCCGGCCTTGAAGGGACGGATGAGATAGGCCCCTCGGGCTGCGGCGAAGTGCGAATCCATGCCCAGGGCCTGGCGGTCCGGCACGGCGATGGGCGGGCGGGTCAGGTGCAGGGCAATGATGTGCGCGTCCAGCCTCAAGGCGGCCCCCAGAACCACCGGCACCTCGTTGTGCTCCCAAGGATGCAAATTGATGATCTGGCCCTCGGGGAAGAGCTGGGTGGTCCCAGGGGAGAAGATGCCGAAGTGCGTGCGAGAGTCGTCGGCGGTCTCGGGCCCGGAGTGGCCGGCCACCCAGATGACCTTGCCCACCTTCAGGTCGCAGTCCTGGGCCAACTGGCTGAAAAGCCGCATGGGACCGTATTTAAGATAGGCGAAGGAGCCGTAGGTGGAGCAGGCACCCAGGAAGCCGTTGAACTCGCGGTAGGGGTCGTCGGCGAAGTTCACGGTGGTCAAGCCGGCCATGATCCCGGCATTGGCGAACTCGGTGATCTCCTGGGGCAAGAGCACACCCTGGGTGTTGCGGTGGCGATGGTACACGCCGTAGCCCGAGAAATCCTCCCACTCCTTGGCAAAGCCGGCGATATTGGTGCACTCGGCCAGGTCCGCGGAACAGACGATGAACAGGGGCCGGCCGTAGTTCTTATGGCTGAAGGCGTTGACCCAGGCGCCGAACTTGGCCAGGGCAGCTCGATTGGCGATGAGCGTGCCGGGAGGGACGAACATCTGGGGCGGGTAATGCTCGAAGTCGTAAAGCCTTTGATCGTTGAGGGGATTGGCCTTAGTGTTGAAGCGGAAGGTGGGTACATCCTCCGGGACCTGGTCGCCCAATCTGACCAGCGTGTCCGCCAGGTAGTCCACCAGGGTCCGGTCCCTCCTGAGCACCTCTACCACCTTGGCGATGTTGGCGGCGGTCTGGGCCCTCTGGGCCTCGGGAGTGGCCGGGGCGGGCAGGCCGAAGCCCTCGAACTGGACGCCATACTTCTCAGCAAAGGGCCTCTTCGTTTCCCAGAAGAGAGGGCTGTTCATGGGAGCATGGGGGACGCCGTGGGATTTATTGTCGTAGACGCCGTAGCCCCGTCCCTTGCGGGTCTTGGCCCAGCATATGGAAGGCACCCCATCAGGATTGGGCCCCTGCACCATTTCCAATATCGCCCTGGTTACCGGGCCCCATTCACTGCCCTGCTCGGTGCCGGTAACCCGCCAGCCGTAGGGCTCGAACCAGTCCTTGGGCGTGCCGTGGACCACGGAGCTGATGGGGTGGTTGTCGATGCCAAAGTCGTTCCAGTCCAGGACGTAGTAGAGGTTGCTGAGCCCCAGGCCCCAGGCGGAATTCTTAGTATCGTGGTTGGCCCCGGGGGTGTGACCCCCATCGCCTTCGAAAGCGAAGACCCTGACCTGATCGGCGCCGGCCAGCTTCAATGCCAGGGCCTGGCCTGCCGCAGCAGGTGAGCCGTGGCCCGAGGGGCCGGTGTTGAACTTCAGGAAGAGGGTTTTTCCAGCCATCTCGGCGTGGCCGGGCAGGCCACCATTGTGCCTGAGGTCTAAAAGGTCCTCGGGGAACACCGCCCCTTTGGGCGGATTTTCGACGTAGTATCTCTTGTCGCCGGTTTCCTGGTACTTGATGCGCATGGCCGCGTTAAGCACGGCCAGGGTGGCATAGACCAGGGGGACGGTGTGGCCGCCCACCAGGATGAAGCGGTCAGCGAAGCGTTTCTCTGGGTGGCGGATGTCCCAGCGCATCACCCCGCTCAGGAGGACCACCACCAGGGCGTGGACCTTGGAGCGAGAGCCGCCGGGATGGCCGCTTTGGCGGAGGTTCAGGCTCAGGTCGATGAACTGGTCAATGAGGTCCTTGACCTTCTCCCAATGTTCGAAATGCATGGCCTCTTCTTGGTAGGGCCTGGCAATCCTGTCTTCTGCTGATTGACTCACCGCGTGGTGCTCCTTTCTCGATAGAAATGCCTGGGCACATGACCGCCTTATGTTACCACAAAATCGCCGGTCTGAAAATCCCTCGGTGGTTGCAACCTTGCCGCAGGATTTTGCGTATTACCAAGGTGTTGAAAAGGTGGGCAAACATGCGAACTAGTTTTCCAACACTCCCTATTACTGGCTGGAGGTGAAAGAGATGGCGGTCCCGGTGTACGTAACCCGTACCAAAGGCTTCGGCTGCCTGTCGGTGGTGGAGTTCGTCTGCGGGTTTTTGGGTTTCCTGGGCATTGGCTGGATGGTGTCGGGCAATATCCTGAGGGGGTTGCTTTACCTGTTGGGTTGGTGGGGTTTGATGTTCGCCCTGGCAGCCTTGACCTTCTTCACCGGTGGCCTGGGCGGCGTCTGCTGGGCGCCGCTCCAGATCATCGTCCCCCTGGCCTCGGCCCTCCAGTTGTCCGGCGAGCCGGCCTAGCTTCGCTTGACAATTGATAGCTCATGGGTTACTATAGCCTGTGGTCGTGCTAGATGGGGAGCTAGCGGTGCCCTGTACCCGCAACCCGCTATAGCGGGGTCGAATTCCCTCTCCCGGTCGGGCCTGTCAGGACTGCTGCCGTCAAGCGGCATTGAAGATTGGGTCCTGCGCGGCAGAAGCATGCCCAACCCCGCCAGGTTCGGAAGAAAGCAACGGTCAGCATCTCCTTCTGGGTGCCGCAGGGCTGCCTGGTCGGAGCTGGCTGACGACGGCAAGCTGGGAGGTCTGGGTCAAAAGAGGGTGCACGACCAGTCTTGGCTCTAGTGGCGCTGGGGCCCAGCCCCAAGCCCGTCAGGCGCGGGAACGAGGTTTTTCTTTACTAGTAAAGAAAGCGTTCGGCCAATAACCCCAGGAGAGGCAGGCGTTGAACCCGCCGGATCGATCATCCTTTGGGGCCCTGAGGGCTAAGGCCTTCGTTGCCCTGGGCCGGGTGCCGTGGGCCTGGCTGGGCCAAAGGGCCCTCCTGGCGCTGACCTGTGCCGCGGCGTTGGCCGGTGGCTATGTGGTAACCCAAAAAAGGATCGAGATCAGCATCGACGACTTCTCCCGTCCCTTTTATACGCATCAATCCTCAGTCAGGAACATCCTGGAGGAGGCGGGGATAGGGCTCTACCCTGAAGACAGGGTCTTCCCTCCCCTGGAAACCAAAATCGACGGCAACGGCAAGATCGTTATCCAGCGCGCCCTGTTGGTGGAGATCCATGCCGATGGCCAAACCTATCACCTGCGCACTCAGTCCAAAACCGTCCGGGAGGCCCTGGGCCAGGCTGGCCTGACATTGCAACCTCACGACGAGGTTTCCCTGAGCGGCGCGGCGGCCTCCTCGCTTTCCCAGTTGCCGGTAGTGGCTGCGCCGCTGGAGCGTGCCCTGGGGATCAACGGTTCGATCGCTGTTCGTGGCTCCAGCGCCATGGCCAGGGCGCCGGCCAAAGAGGGCCGTTTATGGGTGGAAGCATCTCGAGCCCCGCTGTTCCCCGCCTTAGAGCTCTCCCCCCAAGCTTCCCCTGACCTGGGCCCAGCCAGTGTCACGATCTCCATCAAGCGGGCTGTGCCGTTGCAGGTGCACGATGGGACGGCCTTTTCCACCATCTTCTCGGCAGCGGAAACGGTGGGCGAAGCGCTGGAGCGCGAGAACATCCCGGTATACCTGGGTGACCGGGTCGCCCCTCCGCTCACGACGCCGCTCCGGCCCGGGATGAACGTGCACATCGTGCGGGCTAAGCCCGTCACCATCCTGGTGGATGACCGCATCTGGAAAACCAGAACCCAGAGCACCAGCATCTACCAGCTCTTGCAAGAGGAGGGGGTCAACCTGGTGGGCAAGGACTACACCAGCCCCGCCATCACCTCCACCATCTCGAGCAACCTGACGGTGAGGGTGATCCGGGTGAAGGAAGAGGTGGTCACCCAACAGGAACCAATCCCCTTCAAGACGGTCTGGCAACCCGATCCTAATCTGGAGCTCGATCTGCGGCGGGTGGCTCAGGAGGGCCAGAACGGGGTGCGCAAGCGCAACATCCACATCTACTACGAGAACGGCAAGGAGCTGCGCCGGGTACTGGAAAAGGAATGGGTGGACAAGGCGCCGGTGAATAAGGTCATCGCCTTCGGCACCAAGGTGGTACTGAAAGAGGCCGACACCCCTGACGGCAAGGTCCAGTACTGGCGCGCCATGCGAGTGCTCTCTACCTACTATACCGCGGCCACCTCGGGCAAGGTCAAGGGCCATCCGAGCTATGGGATCACCCGCACCGGGCTGCGCGCCACCAAAGGCATCGTGGCGGTGGACCCTAAGGTGATACCCTTGCACACCAGGCTTTACGTGCCGGGATACGGCTTCGGCGTGGCCGAGGATACCGGGGGCTGGATCCGCGGGATGCACATAGACCTGGCCTACGACGAATGGGACCCCAATCCCCGGCACCTGGGATGGGTGACCATCTACCTTTTGCCGCCGGTGTCCTCCCCTGGCAAGATAGCATATATCCTCCCCGATTACCCCGTGGAAAGACGACGGTAGGGGTGAAGATCAAATCGCTCCTCCGGCAATACGGCCTGTACCCCCGCAAGGGTCTGGCCCAGAATTTCCTGGCCGATGAGACGGTGCTCCCCAGGATCATCGCGGCGGCAGAGCTTGGTCCTGAGGACCTGGTGCTCGAGGTGGGGCCTGGCCTGGGCTTCCTGACCAGGGAGTTGGCCCAGCACGCCCGCCGGGTCGTAGCTGTGGAGCTGGATCGCCGCCTGGTGACGTTGCTCCAGGAAAAACTGGCAGATTGTCCAAATCTGCAGGTCGTATTAGGGGACATCCTGCAGGTGGACATCCCAGGGCTTTGGCGGCAGGCGAGTATGGAGCCCAGCTCGCCTGCCTTTTCTTACAAAGTAGTGGCCAACCTGCCATACTACATCACCTCAGCGGTCCTGCGACGGTTCCTGGAGTCTGCGGCCAGGCCGGCGCTCATGGTCCTCATGGTCCAGAAAGAAGTGGCCCAGCGCCTGGTGGCGGGGCCGGGACAGATGAGCCTCCTGGCGGTCTCGGTACAGTTCTACGCCCGGCCAACCCTGGTCTCATACGTGCCGGCCGGTGCCTTCTATCCCCGGCCAAAGGTGGACTCGGCCATCGTGCGCCTGGCGGTGGATCGGGAGCCGCGCTATCGGGTGGCTGATAGCGCCGGTTTTTTCCGGGTGGTTCAGGCGGGGTTTGGACAGAAGCGCAAGCAGCTCAAAAACGCCCTGGTTTTAGGCCTGGAACGCCCTGCCCAAGAGCTGGCCGCTGCTTTGACCGCGGCCGGCGTGGACCCCCAGGCCCGGGCCCAAAACCTGTCGGTGGAGGAATGGGTCAGGGTGTACGAACGGATAGCTTCAGGATGTTCACCCGCTTCGCTTACGCCAAGATCAATCTGACACTGGATATCCTGGGCAGGCGCCCCGATGGCTACCACGAGATCGCCTCGGTGATGCAGGCCATCTCCCTACACGATACCCTGGTCTTTTCCCGAGGGCAGGGGCTCTGTATAGACTGCAGCGACCGGCGCCTGGCGGGGCCGGACAACCTGGTGCACCGGGCGGCGGAGTTATTGCACCGGGAGATGGGTGGTGTCCAGGGGGCCCGGGTCAGGCTGACCAAGCGCATACCGCTGGCCACGGGGCTGGGGGGTGGCTCCAGCGACGCCGCCTGTGCGCTCCTGGGGCTGAACGCACTCTGGAGGCTGGGGTTGGGCCAGGACAGGCTGGCGGAGTTGGCTTCGCGCCTGGGTTCAGACGTGCCGTTTTTTCTGACGGGGGGCACGGCCCTGGTTCAGGGGAGGGGCGAGAGGGTGACTCCGCTGCCACGGCCAGCTCCCTCCTGGCTGGTCCTGGCCGTGCCGCCGGTGGACGTGTCGGCCAAGACCAGGACGCTGTACGAAGCCTTGGCACGTGGCGATTACACCGATGGCTCTGCCACTCGAAGGATGGTGGAG
>JACQYG010000254.1 GCA_016208345.1 Chloroflexota bacterium | reverse complement strand
CGCGAGGGTTACCTGGAGCGGCACGACCAACAGGACGAGCAAGATGGTATTCCGTAGAACGTCCTTGAAGGCCACATCCTCCGCCATCTGCTGCACATGCCCAAGGGCGAAGGCCCCCTCTGGCGTCTGGAAGGCCAGCAGGAGGGCCTGAACCATGGGCCAGGCGAAGAAGACCAAAAGAAAGAGAATAGAGGGTAAGAGTAACAGATAGGGCCCCAGGAAGGCGAGGCGCCGGTTCATCCTCTCTTCTCCAAAAGGACAGGGGAGGGATGGGCCCCTCCCCTGTCTAGAACACTTACTTGACCTTGCAGGGTCCGACACTGGGCGCATCCGGCGGCCAGCAGGGGGCCTTGGTTTCGTCCAGGATCTTCTGCATGGCCTTCGCCTGCTCATCCAGCACCTTGGCTATGTCTTCACCTTTGATCACGATGCGGGTAAAGGTATCCATGTAGACCTTGTTGAACTCGCCGCCTTTGCCTCCCAGTCCAACCGGCAGCAGGGAAGGCAGGGCAGTCTTGGCCGCCGATTGTTTGGCTACCCCTTCCCCTTCCATGCGGATGCCGACCGGCAGGTCCTTGGGGATGGTGGCCTCCACGACCGGGAAGAACCCCACTTCTCGTAAGGTGACGACCTGCGTCTCCGGGCGGGTAAGGTGCTCGATTAGTTTCTCGGCTCCGGCGCGATTCGGTGCGCCTTTCGTGATGGCCAGCCCGACGATGACGGGCATGAAGCCCAGCCCCTTGGGGCCGGCAGGCGCCGGCATGACCACGAAGTCGTCGGGTTTCTGTTTCAGGGCATTGATCAGGCGGGCGGTATGATCGAAGGCGATCCACACCTCTCCGGCCAGGAGCGGCTCCTGCATGAAGTCGTAGGTGGTAGACTGGGGATTCACGTACTGCCACAGGTCCTTGAACTCCTGCCACATCTTCACCGCCTCCGGGCTGCGGTACCCGGTGACCTGGCCTCCGGTGTAAGAGGGATAGAGATAGCCCTGAACGAAGCGGTGCACCAGCCCCTTGGGGCCAGCGGGGAAGCCCAGTTTCTTCTCGCCGGTGGCCTTCTGGACGTTGGCCGCCCATTGCTTCAATTGGTCGTAGGTCAGGGCATCCTGATTGGCCCCCTGGGGGAGGTACTGTAGGGCCTTCTTATTGGCCGCCAGGAGGTAGGTGGCCTGCATCCAGGGGATGTAGTACAACTTGTCCTTGGTCCCCATCCGGCCCAATTCCAGAAAGGCCGCGGGGAATTTGCGGTCGCCGAGCTTGGCCAAGAGCGGGGTCAGGTCCTCCAAGGCCCCCGCCTCGATGAAGGGCGGGAGGTCGCCGTGGAGGCCGCCCACGAGGTCCACGGTGACCTTGCCGGCTTTCTGCTCGGCCAGGATGCGGTCGGTGAAGGGGCCGGTGTCTTCTGGGATGAAGTCTATCTTGGCCGGAAAGCCGGCCAGGATGACCTTGCGCATCTTCTCCGCTTCCTCTACGGGGCGCAGTTGGGTGGAGAGGAAGGTGACCGGGCCGAGGGGGGTTGGCGTAGGCGGCACCGGCGTTGGTGCCGGCTTGGTGGGCTCTGGGGCCTTGGTGGGTGCCGGGGTTGGTGTGGGACCGCAGGCCGCGCCTAGCCCCGCCAGGCCCAGGAGCAGCGAGGCGATCACGCTCAGGTAAACAATCCGCTTCATCGTTTTCCTCCTCCCTGGAGATAAGTGGTGAGACGACTAACGTGCCTCTGCATGGGAGATGGGTCTTGCTGCTTTCGCATCACCTCCTGTACGCTCAACCCCACCGGGCGATGAGGTATGGCTTCATGGTCTCGAAGAGCCGCGCCTGGGCCTCCACCACCGCCTCGGCCTGGGCCGTGGTCATCTCCCGGGTCTCGGCGGCGAAGCCGGCCGTCCGGCCATAGTATAGCGGGACCAGGGCGGCGATGACCTGCCCGCGGTCCAGGCTAGAGCGGTGGTAGGCCGCAGCGAAATCGTAAACGATGCGCACCCAGTCCACGGCCGGGAAGGCGAAGAGAGCCGGGTCCTGGGCCATGAGGCGCTCCATGGCGGCGCGGCTTTGCGACGAAAGGATGGCCTCCCACATATCCCCGAACTCCCGAATGCCTGCCTGGAGCTTGGCGATCAGCGCTGGCAGGGTGACTGGGATGGCCTCCGGCTCCACCTCCAGGGGTGGGCCGTAACGCGGCACGGGCTGGCTACCATCCACCCGGCGCCAGGCGCGCTGGTACGTCTCCATGAGGCTGAAGAGCGTTCCCACCACCTGAGCGAACATGGGCCCCAGGGAGAGGGCGGGATCTTTGGCGTCGTGTACCTTGGCCCCCAGACAGGCCTGGCAGACCTTGAAGCCCTCGTTGAGGGCGGTGGTGGTCATCCAGATGTCGATGCCATAGCGGGCCACGTCGCTGGCCCAGACGTTTTTCTGCAAGTACCGGCTGGCCAATGCGCCCGAGTACCCGAAATCGCCGCCGATGGGCTGCCGTACCTGCCAGCCATAAAGGGCGCGGGTTAAGGGATAGGCGATATGGTTGGTGATCGTAGCGTCATGTTTGTGACGGGTATAGTAGGGGGCGACGAGATCATATCCCTGTTCTAGAATGGGAGAGGCGAGCAGCTTTATCCACTCCGGCGTGATGCTGCGCAGATCGCTGTCCACCACTACGCTGGCCCGGGCACCCAATAGCTCTGCTGCCCGAAAGATGGCCCGAAAGGCTGAGCCCTTGCCGGAGGGGCCCTGATAAATGGTGGCGATCACCTGGACCCCCTCCGGCACCGGGGTGCCCAGCGCCACCTGCATGGTGCCGTCAAAGGAATCGCCGTCGGAGTTCATGATCACGGTTTTTAGATCAGGGAAGTACCGCACTGCCCCCTGGGCCGCCGTGCGTACCACATGGCCGATGGTGCTGGCGTTCTGGTAGCTGGGTATGCCGATGACCAGGTCGGCCCTTCCGATCTGGCTCAACTGGTCCAGGGCTTCAGACGGTAAAGCCCCCGGGTCAGCCATGACCACCTCCAATGCGGGGATTACGAGATCGTGCCGCCGCTGGACTCCCGGATCACCAGGGCGGGTCTTAGCAGAATCTGCCTCACCTCCAGGGGTTTACCTTGCAGGGTCTGCAATAACATCCGGCAGAGCAAGATGCCGATATCGTAAATGGGCTGGCTCACGGTGGTCAAGGAGGGGCGGGAGTGTGCGGCCACGTGGGTATCGTCGAAGCCCACTACGGCCAGGTCGCGCCCCACCCAAAGCCCTCTCTTCTGGGCAGCCCGCATGGCTCCCAGGGCCATGAGGTCGTTGCAGGCCACCACCGCCGTGGGAGGCGGATCTTTGTCCAGGAGTTGGCCCATGGCCACATCTCCGCTCTGCAACGTGAGGTCGCCCCGGGCAAGCAGCCCGGGTTCCATGGCCAGCCCGGCCTCCTCCATGGCCTTACGAAAGCCCTCCTGGCGATGAAAGCCGAACATCAGCCCTTCGGGGGCAGCGATGAAGCCGATGCGGCGGTGCCCCAGGCCGATGAGATAGCGGGTGGCGTCGTAGACGCCTTGGGTGCCATCCACGTCCACGAAGGGGAAATCCAGCCCCTGGTCGGTCCGGCCGAAGGTCACAAAGGGAAAGCCCTCTTCCAGGAGATAGGCCACCCGCTGGTCCTGAGACCGCGTGCGCACCACGATGAGGCCATCCACCCGCCGGCCCCGGACTATCTTCTGGTAACACGTCCGCTCCTTGGGCCCAGGCGCACAACGGGTCAGAAGGAGGGCGAATTCGTGCTCTGCCGCCTCGTCAGCGATGCCCGCTAAAAGATCCAGGAAGTAGGGATCATCGGAGAGGTGGGGCTCCACCGTGGGGATCACCAGGCCGACCATGCTGGTACGGCGGCTTTGCAGGCCTCGGGCGGTGATGTTGGGCTGGTAGTTAAGCAGGCGAGCGATCTCTCGGACCCTCTGGCGGGTCTCCTCGCTGACGTCGGCATACTCATTCAGGGCCTTGGAAACGGTGGCCACCGAGAGCCCCGCCTCCCGGGCCAGGTCCTTTATCCCCACCGCCATGGTCTAGCGCCCCATCTTCAGAAAACGTTTTCGAGAGAAGGGAAAAAACATGCTCAATCACCAGTATAATTATACTCCGAAATCGTTTTCGGGTCAAGATCGAAACCTTAAAAAATCAAGGCGAGATACAGGTCGTTGACATTGGTTCTGGTAGGGCCGGTCACCAATTGCTCTTCCAGGGCCTGGAAAAAGCGATAGGAGTCATTCCGGGCAAGGTAGTCCGCGGGGTTCAAGCCCCGGGCCCGGCCCCGTTCCACGGTGGAGCCGTCCACGATGGCGCCGGCGGCGTCGGTGGGGCCGTCGGAGCCATCGGTGGCGGCGCTGAGCACAGTGACGGCCACCAGCCCCTCCAGGGCGATGGCGGCGGCCAGGGCCAGCTCCTGGTTGCGGCCGCCCAGGCCGTCGCCTTTCACGGTGACGGTAGTCTCGCCGCCGGCGATCAGGCACGCGGGCCTGGCCAGCGGCCGATGGTGGAAATACACCTCCTTGGCCAGCCCCGCCAAGACCCGTGCCACCTCCCGCGCCTCGCCTTCGATGTAGGTGGACAAAAGCAAGGTGTTGAAGCCAAGCTCTTGGGCTTTCTTCTCCGCCGCTGCCGCTGCGGTTGAGCTAGAGCCAATAATCAGGTTTTGGACTCGGGCGAAGACCGGATCTCCCGGCTTAGGTG
>JACQYG010000246.1 GCA_016208345.1 Chloroflexota bacterium | reverse complement strand
GCTCACTAATAACGAGCGCTTCGCCTACGACGCCTACCGCCGGTTCATTGCTATGTTCGGCCGCATCGTTATGGGCATGGAGGGGGCCAGGTTCGAGCAGGTCCTGGGCGGGTACAAGGAGAAGACCCAGGGCAAGAGGGACACCGACCTGACGGTGGACATGCTCAAGGCGGTGGTGGCGGACTACCAGAAGCTCTACACGGCGGAGATCGGAAAGGATTTCCCCAAAGATCCTTACGAACAGCTCAAGCTGGCCATTGGCGCGGTGTTTGGCTCGTGGATGGGCAAGCGGGCGGTGGACTACCGCAACTTCAACAAGATCCCCCACGACCTGGGCACGGCGGTGAACGTGCAGGCCATGGTGTTCGGCAACATGGGCTTCGATTCAGGCACCGGCGTGGCTTTCACCCGCAACCCGGCCACCGGCGAGAAGAGGCTCTACGGCGAGTACCTGTTGAACGCCCAGGGCGAGGACGTGGTGGCGGGCATCCGCACACCCCAGAAGATCGATGCCCTGGCCCAGGAGCTTCCACAGGTCTACCAGGAGTTCCAAAAGTATGCCGACATGATGGAACGGCACTACCGGGACGTGCAGGATCTGGAGTTCACCGTGGAGCGGGGAAAGCTCTACATGCTTCAGACCCGCTCCGGCAAGCGCACCGCGGCCGCGGCGGTGAAGATCGCGGTGGACATGGCCAGAGAGGGGCTGATTACCGAAGAGGAGGCTTTGATGCGGGTGGAGCCGGGCCACGTGGTCCAGCTTCTCCTGCCGCGGTTCGACGAGTCGGCCAAGGAGCGGGGCAACCTCCTGGCCAAGGGGCTCAACGCTTCCCCTGGCGCGGCCACTGGCATCGCCGTCTTCGATCCGGACACCGCCGAGCGACTGGGCAAGGAGAAGAAGGCGGTGATCCTGGTGCGCACCGAGACCTCCCCCGACGACGTCCACGGCATGCTTAATGCCAAGGGCATCCTCACCGCCCGGGGCGGCGCCACCAGCCACGCAGCGGTGGTGGCCCGGGGCCTGGGCCTGCCCTGCGTGGCGGGTTGCGAGGCTATCCGAGTGGACGAGGAGAAGAAGCAGTTCTCGGTGAACGGCCAGGTGATCAAAGAAAACGACTACATTTCCATAGATGGCTCCACCGGCGAGGTCTTCGCCGGGGTGATTCCCACCATTGACCCGGACTTCGCCAAGGAGAAGGATCTTTTGACCCTCCTGGGGTGGGCCGACAAGGTTCGCCGGCTCCAGGTATGGGCCAACGCCGACTACCCCCGGGACGCCGAGCGAGCCCGGGCCTTTGGTGCCCAGGGCATCGGCCTATGTCGCACCGAGCACATGTTCTTCGAGCAGGACCGTCTGCCCATCGTCCAGCGGATGATCCTGGCCGAGTCCGACGCCGAGCGCCAGAAGCCTTTGGATGAGCTCTTGCCCATCCAGCGCCAGGACTTCGTGGGGATACTGAAGGCCATGGAGGGCCTGCCGGTGATCATCCGGCTCATCGACCCGCCGCTCCACGAGTTCCTGCCCTCTTACGAGGAGCTGCTGGTGGAGGTCACCGAGCTGCGCAGGGGCGCCGAGCCCGGGGCCCTGGCCGAGAAGGAGAAGCTCCTTAAGGCCGTGGCAGCCATGCGGGAGGCCAACCCCATGCTGGGCTTGCGGGGCTGCCGGCTGGGCATCACCTTCCCCCAGATCACCCAGATGCAGGTGCGGGCCATCTTCGAGGCCGCCTGCCAGCTCAAGAAGCAGGGCGTTGAGGTGCACCCCGAGGTGATGATCCCCCTGGTGGGCCACGTAAATGAGCTCAAGAACCAGCGGGAGGCCCTGGAGTCGGTGGCCAGGGCGGTGATGGCAGAGCAGGGAGTCACCGTGGACTACAAGTTCGGCACCATGATCGAGATCCCTAGGGCGGCCCTGACCGCCGACGAGATCGCGGAATACGCGGAGTTCTTCTCCTTCGGCACCAACGACCTGACCCAGACCACCTTCGGGTACAGCCGGGACGACGCCGAGGGCAAGTTCCTGCTCCAGTACGTGGAGCACAAGATACTGCCGGAGAACCCCTTCCAGGTGCTGGACCGCAATGGCGTGGGCAAGCTGATGAAGACGGCGGTGGAGCTGGGCCGGAGGGCCCGGCCCACGCTGGAGGTGGGCATCTGCGGCGAGCACGGCGGTGACCCCTCCAGCATCGAGTTCTGTCATCAGATTGGCTTGAACTACGTCTCCTGCTCGCCCTTCCGGGTGCCGGTGGCCAGGCTGGCCGCCGCCCAGGCGGTCCTGGCCAAGGCGGAGAAGGATAGGTAGTCGTTCTGATGGTGTAAGGCGGCGTCCCTATGCCCAGCCCGGTGGAAGAGATCAAGGAACGGCTTGATATCGTGGAGCTCGTCTCCCCGTACGTCGCCTTGAAGAAATCGGGGAAGAGCTACAAAGGGCTGTGCCCTTTCCACACGGAGAAGACCCCGTCCTTTTACGTTTTTCCCGATAAAGGCAACTACCATTGTTTTGGCTGCGGGGCCAACGGGGACATCTTCACCTTCTTGATGAAGACGGAGAACCTGGAATTCCCGGAGGCTCTGCGAACGCTGGCGGAGCGCACGGGGGTGGTCTTGGTGCCGCGACAGGTGACTGCCGCCGAGGACCAGGCCCGGGAGCGCCTGCGCCAGATCAACGCCGCTGCCGCCCAGTTTTACCACAATCTGCTCCTGAACTCCTCTCAAGCCCAGGGGGCCCGGGACTACCTGGTCCGGCGGGGCGTGAACGCCGAGACCATCGTCTCCTGGGAGCTGGGCTATGCCCTGGACCAATGGACCGTCCTGCTGGACCATCTGACCGGCCGGGGTTACGCCCTGGACGAACTGGCCGCCGCCGGGCTGGTGGTGGAAAAGGACCATCTGACCGGCCGGGGGGGCGGCCACTACGACCGGTTTCGCCACCGGCTCATCTTCCCCATCCGGGACCAGAAGGGCAACGTGACCGGCTTCGGCGGCCGGGCCCTGGGTGACGAGGAGCCAAAGTACCTGAACTCGCCCCAAACCCTGATCTTCGACAAGAGCGGGAGCCTCTACGGCATCCACCAGGCCAGGGAGGCCATCAGGAGGGCACAACAGGCCATCATCGTCGAGGGCTACATGGATGTTTTAATTGCCCATCAAATGGGTATTAATACAGTGGTGGCATCTCTTGGGACCGCGCTCACCGATAAACAGGTCAGTATTCTTAAAAAACTGACCACCAACCTGGTGTTGGCCCTGGATGCCGATGTGGCCGGCGACGAGGCCACCCTGCGGGGGCTGGAGGTGGCCAGAGGGGCTCTGGACTACAAGGCGATACCGGTGCCCACCTGGAAGGGATTGGTGCGTTTCGAGTATAAGTTGGATGCCAACATCCATATCCTTTCCCTGCCTCGGGGCAAGGACCCGGACGAGGTGATGCTGGAGAGCCGGCAACTCTGGCAGGAGCTGGTGGACGGCGCTGAGCCCGTCGTCGATTTCTACTTCCGGGCGGTGGCCGGGAGGCATGACCTTTCCCGGCCGAAAGAGAAGGCCCAGGCGGTGGAGGAGTTAGTGACCATCATCCGGGAAATAGGTGACCCGGTGGTGGAGAGCCATTACGTCCAAAGGCTGGCTCAACTGGTGGGGGTGGAGGAAAAGGTTATTGCCTCGGCCCTGGCCCGAGCCAAAAGGGTTCGCCGACCCGCGGGGGCTGGTGAGGAACTGCTCTCATTGCTCGCCCCAGCCGCCCAGAGTGAGGAGTACTGCCTGGCTTTGCTCTTGCAGGCACCGGGCATCCTGGCGGAGCGGCCGGACCTTGCGCCGGAGGATTTCACCGACCCGGAGAACCGACAAATCTTTGAGATCTTGAGGGGGTTCGCCTACCGTGGGGAGATGCCGGCGCCTGAGGTGCTGAGGGAGCGTATTGACCAGGCGCTTCTACCCCGGGTGGGAGTGCTGATTCAGCGCAGCGCATCCCTTCCTCCAGCCGAGGATGAGCAGCTCCGGGCGGGGTTCGTGGATTGCGTGCGAACCCTCCGGCGCTATGGGCTTCGGGAACGAGAGGCGCAGTTGGGGGCGCTGCTGGCAGAAGCTGAGGAGGACCCGGAGGAGCGGGCTCACCTGCAGCGCATGGTCAACCTGCTTCTCCTGGAGGAGATGGAGCTGTTGTTGGAGGACCCCAGTTTGCAGGCTAACCCGGAGGAGGGCGAACGGATTGCGGGGCAGATCGCCAACCTGCGGCGCCAGTTGCAATAGGGGACTGTAACCGTGTAGCGCGGTCCCGACAGGGTCGGGACCGCCTGGAGGCTTGAAGTGGCTGAAGAGTTGGATACCGGGCAAGCGCTGGATAAATTACTGTCCAGGAGCAAGGAACGCGGTTTTTTGACCGAGGACGACATCCTGAAGATCATCCCAGAGCCCGAAGAAAATCTGGACCGAGTGGACGACGTGTTTGCAGCGGCCATTGACCTGGGCATCCCGGTGGTGGGAGGGGAGGCCAAGCCTGGGGAGCCTGGCTACGGCGAGGCGCCTGCGCTCTGGGAGGAGGAGAAGGCTGAAGAGCCGGAGATCGCCGAGCTGGAAGTGATAGGGGAGGTCGAGGTTGAGGCGGTGCCGGAGATCGAGGAGCACGAGATCGTGGATGACTCCGTGCGCATGTATCTCCGGGAGATCGGCCGGGTCCCTCTCCTGACCTGGGACGGCGAGAAACACCTGGCGATGCAGATGGAGGAGGGCAAGCGCCTGGAGAAGGTACGGGAGGAGCTGGCGACGAAGCTGGGCCGGCTGCCCAGCTCCGCAGAGCTGGTGCGAGAAATCTACGATGACCTGCGCCGGGACTGGCCGGTGATCGAGAGGCTCTGTGTCAAGCTGGGCCTGCCGGCAGACCAGCCCGCCGAGATGATCCGCCAGATGCGCACACACTTTGGGATAGACACTGCCATCGTCGCCGAAGTGGCCGCTGAGCTGAATTGGTCCCTGCCCAAGCTGGAACGCAGACAGATCGAGATATCGGTGGACGCACGCATCATCCCCGACGAAATGCTGGATACGTTGGAGTCCCTGTACCAGAAAAACCACCAGTTGCCGACTCCGGCGAAGCTGTACGAGGTCACGGTGGGGCAGTCCAATCTCTTGGACGCCCGTCTCCAGCAAATCCAGCACGACTCCAGCCGGGCACGGCGGCATCTAACCGAGGCCAACCTCCGCCTGGTGGTCAGCGTGGCCAAGAAGTACATCGGCCGAGGAATGTCGCTCCTGGACCTGATCCAGGAGGGGAACATCGGTTTGATCCGGGCGGTGGAGAAATTCGAGTATCGCAAAGGCTTCAAATTCTCAACCTATGCCACCTGGTGGATCCGCCAGGCCATCACCCGGGCAATTGCCGACCAGGCCCGCACCATTCGCATCCCCGTGCACATGGTGGAGACGATCAACCGGCTGATCCGAGTCTCCCGTCGGCTGTTGCAGGACCTGGGCCGGGAGCCCACGGCGGAGGAGATAGCCCTGGAGATGGAGATCCTCCCCAAGGAGGTTCGCGACCGCATCCCAACCCCGGATGCAGCCCTGGCTGACCCCGAGCTGAAGGCCGAACTAGACCGGGCGACCGCCAGGGTGAGGGAGATCATCAAGGTCTCCCAGGAACCGGTGTCGCTGGAGACGCCCATCGGCGAGGAGGAGGACAGTCACCTGGGCGACTTCATCGAGGACAAGGGTGCTCTGGCGCCGGCCGACGCGGCCTCGCACCAATTGCTCAAGGAGCAGGTGGAGGACGTTTTGGGCAGTCTGACCCAGCGGGAGCGCAAGGTGTTGATCCTGCGTTTCGGCCTGGACGATGGCCGGAGCCGGACCCTGGAGGAGGTGGGGAGAGAGTTCGGGGTAACCCGGGAGCGCATCCGGCAGATCGAGGCCAAGGCCTTGCGTAAGCTTCGTCACCCCAGCCGGAGCAAGAAGCTGAAGGACTATCTGGACTAGCCAAGCTTCACCAGTCGCACGCCCTGAGCTGCCTGGTCCCCTTGAATTGTAAAATATCTGTAAATCTTCTCACCGGTGCCCGGAATTCTATTGACAGCCTGGGTGCCCTGGCATAAAATGCCCCGTAAGCCACGGCGGCTAGTAAAGAAAGACTCCGCTGAAAGAACTCAGATTGAACCGCAGAGCACGCTGAGCACGCTGAGTTTTCCTGGATTTTCTCTGCGTGCTCTTGTGTGCCAGGACAAGCCTGGCTCATTCACCGACCTGAAAGGGGTCGGCCTG
>JACQYG010000245.1 GCA_016208345.1 Chloroflexota bacterium | reverse complement strand
CCACAGGGCTAGTTGAGCTGCCAAAAGATGGCGCCGCTGGTGCGATACTTGCGACGGCGGAAGTGTTCGATGGCCACCTGGAGCCCGTAGGCCTGGGCGACCTGCGTGGCCGCCACGTGCTCCTCCAGGTTGGAGGGGCAAAAGGCCCTGGCGCAGCGGTTGAGCTTGTTCGTGTCCGCGGCGTGATGTTGCCAGGCCTTGCCCGGCGGGTAGATCTCCGAGGCCGGCAGGAAGCGCTGGAGGCTATCCACGGCTGGGGCGGACTGCAAGCCGAACTCGCTGCAGAATTGTGAATTGTCTCGCCGGTATTCGGCGAAATCGGCCTTACGATGCCATACCCGCCAGTTGTGGCTCTCGCCGTCGGTGGGAGAGGTAGCCCGGAACGGCCTGGACCCGTCGTGCTCCACGACCAGCTCCCGGACAAGGTCCACCAGTTTCCGATTGGCGCCATAGCTCAACTCGTTCCCACCACACCAGGCTACGAGCGAAGGATGGTTGCGCAGCTGTCTCACTATCTGGGAGACCTCCTGCCCCACCGTGGCCAGGAAGCCCTCGTCCTCGGGATACCGGCCAAAGACCGGGCAGGCGAAAGGAAACTCCTGCCAGACCAGGATTCCCTGTCGGTCGCAGAGATCGTAGAAGGCCTGTTTCTCTCGCAGCCCGCCTCCCCATACCCGGAGCAGGTTGACGTTGGCCGCCCGGGCCAGCCTGATGAGCGAAGCGTAGTCGGCGGCACCAACCCGGGCGGGGAAGACGTCGGCCGGGACCCAGTTGGCCCCCCGGATGAACTCCTTCTGGCCATTGATGGTGAAGATCGAGTCCGGTACCTTCGGCGGGGCCTCGGGGTTCGGAACCATGGCTAAGTCCCGCAGGCCAAAGGTCACGAAGTAAGAGTCCAGGGAGGCGGCCCCGGGTGCCCCGGGGCCGCGCACCTCCAGCTCGAAGCGATAGAGGTTTGGCCAGCCCCGATCCCAGGGCTCCCAAAGGGCGGGCCGGGCCATGGTCAGCGCCAAGCGGACGCTATTGTCGCCTCTGGCTAGATCACAATCCTCCCGGGCCACCCACTCCCGGCCGGGATCGCAGTTCTCGCCGATGACCCGCCAAGCCAGCTCCACCCGTTGATCCCGGTCCGAGTCCACGGAAACGTCGAAGCTCACCTGGGCCTCGTCGCCCTCCAACCGGGTCTTGACCCAGACGTCGCGGACGTAGACGGACCGGGTGACCACCAGGCTCACGTCATCCCAGAGGCCTGTGGTGAGCAGGCGAGGCGCGAAGTCCCAGCCAAAGCCCATCTGGCATTTCAGCGTGGCGATGCGCCGGGGAAAAACCCCCTGGCCGCCGAATAGGCCTCCCAGAACACGATTCAGGAGCTTCCCGGCCGCGCTCAGCCGGAGCCCGGGCAGAGCGTCGGCGCCCCAGAGCCGCACCGCCAGGTCCATGCTGTTTCTAGCCGAAGGCTTTGCTTCGAGAAAGGGGGTGATCTCCAGCTCCAGGCGAGAGAACATCCCCTGGTGGTCGGCCAGATGGTGGTCGTTCACGTACACTGAGCTCTGGTAATCGATCCCCTCGAAGACCAGGTGCGCCCTTTCCTCTGGCGCCAGCTCCAAGCTGAAGTCTCGACGGTACCACCAGTCGAAGCCGTCCACCCACCGGGAACTCTCGTTGTTCGTCCCGTAAAGAGGATCAGCGATCTTGCCCAGGCGCAAGAGGTCCAGACGCACATCGCCGGGCACGGTGGCCGGATACCAGTTCTCCACCCGGCCCAGGTCGCCGCTCTGGGGCCAGGGGCTCTGGTCCACGCGCCCGAAGGCCCAATCGCTGCCGTTGAGGTCAAAGATCTTGCGCCCCACGTTGATCTTCCTTACTAGTCAAAGAAGTCACCAGCCCAAACTGGCGGATCCTTGAGGTCTCCCCCTTGACACATCACCCGGGCCGGTGTAGAATTCCCACACTGCTCGAAGAAGAGGGGTCCTGAATGGAAAAGATCACCCTGAGCCTCCCCACCATGTTCGGCGACCACCACGTCACGGCAGTACGCGATGCGCTCCTGCCGCTAGCGGGCATCCAGGAATTGTACGCCAGCGCTCGTTTCCGCCAGGTGATAGTGGGATATGACCCCCAGGGCGACTACCGCAAGTACTAGCGAACCTCCGCCTGGAATTGTTTACTAGTTAAGGATGGCAGATGGCAGTCGGCTGCTATCAGCTATCTGCTAACCGCCCTTTACCGGTAAAGAAGCCTGGCAGCGGTTGGCTTTCCGGCTGCGCTGCCTCCCGGGGCAGTGTCCCGGCCCCTTCTGATTGTGGGGGCTTGCGCGCTGTGCTATAATGGTCGAGAGCACAGTGGCAATGTCACGCGGGTTCCCCCATGCCAGCTTCCCAAGGAGGTAAGACCATGCAAGCCAACCGTGTCTTGGCCGTCCTGATCGTTGCCATTGGTGTACTGGCTGCCTGTCTCATCGTCTACGTCGGGACCATCCTGCTCTTCCCGGATACCCCCATCAACATCTTCCGGCGCCCGACTCCCACCATCGCACCGACCAAAGTGCCGCTTCCCACCTTCACGCCGACACCAACCAGAGCCGCAACCGCCACCTTCGCGCCAAGGCCCACGGACACCCTGGTGCCCTCGCCCACGCCCAGGCCAACGCTGAAGCCCACTGTCCCGCCGCCACCGCCAGCCACCGCGGTGCCGCAGCCCACGCCCACGCCCAAGCCGGAGTTCGATTACATCTTCAAGTCCGCTGATCTCGCAGGAGCCGGCGCCACCGAGATCTACGTAAAAGTCGTAGACAAGGACGGAAACCTCATCCCCGGTGCCTCCGTCAAGATGGAATGGGGCGATCGCAGTGCGGCCGAGCAAAGGGTTCTACCAGACGCCTCGCATCCAGAACTGAAAGAAGGCGTCTGGATCGTCTTCACGGTGAACCCTGGAACGTACTGGCTTGCGGTGAACGCGGATCGTTCCCAAGTGAAGGCTCTAGAGGTGAAGGGCACGGTCCCCAGCCAACGCTGGTACGTGGTCTTCCAGCGCACGTTCTGATTCTTTACTGGTAAAGAAGCCGACACCTCCGGGCTGCTTTCACCGCTAACGCCGCCCGGATTGTTGCTCGCCGCCTTCTATTAGCAGAGGTTGGCTTCAAAGGGCCATCCTAGCTCTGGCGGCCTGGGGGCGGCCAGAGTTCAAGCACCGAAGGCTGGGTATCGGCAGGCACGCACCCCGGTTCGCATTATAGCATAAGCTCTTGACTTGAAAAAGACGGTAGACTATACTATGAGCACATACCTCGGGCGACTCGAAACCTCTAGTCTTTGGTATGTCAGTTGGCCAGCCGCGATCAGCTCCCTCCAAGGAGGCCAAGATGAGCGTAGACAGAGACATCCTCGCCCGCCTACACCAGGCTAGAGCCACCCCTGGCATTGATGCCGCCGCCGTCATTGCCGCCGACGGTTCCTTACTTGCCTCCACCCTGCCCGCCAGCCTGGGGGGCGGCTCCGCCAACATGCTGGCCGCCATGCTGGGGCTGGGCGAACGTATCTCCGGCGAGCTGCAGCGCGGCCAGCTTC
>JACQYG010000116.1 GCA_016208345.1 Chloroflexota bacterium | reverse complement strand
GGTGACCTGGAGGCCCTGGAGGCAGCAATGGGAGAAGACACCGCCGCAGTGATCTTCGAGACCATCCCCGCTACCATGGGCATTGTACTGCCGCCAGAGGGCTTTTACGCTGGCGTGCGCCGGTTGTGCGACCGCTACGGTGTGGTGATGATCGTAGACGAGGTGCAGACGGGCCTGGGGCGGTGTGGCGATGTCTGGGGCATCAACACCTACGGAGCGATCCCGGACATCATCGTGACCGCCAAGGGGTTTTCCGGTGGCGTCTATCCCATAGCCGCCATCATCTATCGAGAGCACCTCAATCGCTTCTTCCACGAAAACCCCTTTATCCACATTTCTACCTTTGGGGGCGCGGAGGTGGGATGCTACGTTGCCCTGGAAGTCTTGAACATCTTAGGGGAACCGGGATTTCTAGAGCATGTGCGACGGATGGCCGGGCTGTTCCAGGAGGGTTTCGACCGACTGCAGAAGAAACACCCGGACCTGCTGGTGGAAGTTCGCCAGCGGGGGCTGATGATGGGCCTGAAGATGGCTAACGAAGCCTATGGCCCGTTGATGACCCTGGCCGGCTTCCGCCACGGCCTCCTCACCATTTACGCCAACCATGATCAATCGGTGAACCAGATCCTCCCGCCGTTGATTATTCAGAAAAACGAGGTGACGCAGGTGCTGGAGGCACTGGATCACATGCTCACCTGGTTAGAGGAGGCAACCCTGGCCTCAAGAGACGATCAGTAAACTGCGATTGGACTGCCAAGACGCGAAGAAAACACAAAAACTTTGGCGCCCTTCGCGCCTTCATTCCTCTTTATCTGCCGTCACCTGTGTTTAACTGCGCCTGTTGCGCTTTTTCTCCGGATGTGCTATCGTTCTAGAAGAACAGGCTGATGGCTGCCGTCTGCTATCTGCCATTAGGATATTGACGTGATCAGCACCGGGGTTGATATAATCGAGATTCACCGGCTTCAGCGCGCCGTCGAGCGTTGGGGGCAGCGGTTCCTGGCTCACGTATACACGCCGACCGAGATCGCTTTCTGCCGGGGCCGGGTGGCCGAGCTGGCTGTCCGCTTCGCGGGCAAAGAGGCTATCTCCAAGGCCCTGGGCACCGGCATTGCCGGCATATCCTGGCGGGAGATGGAGATACTTCCCGACGGCCGAGGCAAACCCCTGGTGTTCCTCCACGGCCGCGCTGCTCAGCGGGCCCAGGAAATGGGGCTGGTGGAGTTCGCCATCAGCCTCTCGCACTCCAACGACCATGCCATCGCCTTCGTGGTGGCGGTCGGGAACCCCTGAGTTGCGGGATGCCACGTTTCCAGGCTCCATGGCCGTGACCGGGCCACCTGATCTCGCCGTGAGAGAGCCCAACGCGGTTGGGCTCTCTCACGGCCAATGTGATTGGGCTGCTAACCTGGAACGTAACTACTTCGCCGGGCCTACCGCCGCCTGGCGCGAGGCTTGGCCGGCCTGGGTGTTGGTGTCGGCGCCTTAGGAGCGGCCCTCGTGACGACGCCACGAGGGGCCTCAGGCCCCTTGGGGACTCCTGAGGTGTCGCTCGGGACAGCCCGCGTCTCCACCCGCCGGCGCTGGAAGGCGAGCACGGCGCCCAGGCCCAGGACCAGGAGCCCGGCCCACAGGAGATTGATGGCCGGCTTTCGGAAGACCTCCACCGTCAACGATGCCGCCACCGGTGCGGGCTTGACCGCGCCGGGTTCTCTGAGCCCCAACGCGATCGTGCCCTGGGTGGCGTTGATGGCCTCCAGGGAGACCACCAGTTTCCCATCGGGCAACGCGGCTTCTTGGTCCTGCCGCTTGCCGCTCTGGTCAAAGCCCAGGGTGGGCGAGATCACCCAGGTGACTCCTTGCCTGGTGACCTCTACCACCGCCGAAACCGCCGTGGGCCCGGCCTGCCCGCCGCTGTGGGGCGGGAAATCGAACCGGAGAAAATGCAGGGTGTATTCGCCGTAGGGCTTGGACTCGCCTTTCTGCAATTCCAGCGCCCCCCGGTCCGCAGGCAAGCTCCCCGGGACGTAGTCTCCAGGAGCTATGTACAGGTCCTCTAGCAGGTACTTCTTCACGTATGGCGTGCGGAACACCTGCCCCTCACCTGTGGGAAAGAGCCTGGGCTCCGCCACGAACCTTTCGGTCCCCCGGCTCACCTGGATGGGCAGCGAGTACCAGCCGGTGGCCGAGGGGCCCTGGATAGGCTCCAAGGCCAGGCTGTAACCGAAGGCCTGGGCAGCCTTGCCCTCCTCCAGTTTGACCACGGTGGACTGGCTATAGACCCCGGAGCCCACGATGCCCACCAGCGTCAGCCCCACGCCTATGTGGGCCAGGTACCCGCCCAGCTTCCAAAGCCCACCCGACCGGACGTCGGCCAACGTCTGGACATTCACCGCCACCGCAAAGGTGGCGAAGAACACGTAGGCCAGAACCCAGGGAAGGGTGAACCCCATTAAGGCGACAGCGATGGTAACCAACGCCGCCAGAGCGCCGGGTATGCTCAGCTTGCGAAAGAGATGCTCTCTTGAGCTACCCTTCCATCACAGCACCGGGCACAGGGACAGGACCAGGGCCAGGAGCAGGGCCAGGGGAGCATTGGTGGCATTGTAGAATGATTCCGCTACTTTGGACGGCTGGCCGAAGAGGCCGGTGAAGATGGGCGTGGAGGTGCCGAGGATGACGATGGTCGCCGAAGCGGCAAATATCAACACAGTCAAGAGGAAGGCGAAATCCCTGGATATGACCCTCTCATAGATCTGCCGGGCTGGGATCTCGTTCCAGCGCTTGACCAGAAGCCAGGCAGAGGCCGACCCGAACAATACCATAAAGGCCAGCATGAACTGCCCGTAGCCCTCGTTGCCGAAGGTGTGTACCGAGAAGTCGGACAGCACGCCGGAGCGGGTCAGAAAGGCAGCATAGGTGACCAACAGGAATGTGACCACCGCCAGGACCAGGTTCCACCGCCGCAGGCTGCCCCGGGCCTTCTGGACGATCATCCCGTGGAGCAGGGCGGTCCCGGTGAGCCAGGGCACCAGCGAGGAGTTCTCCACCGGGTCCCAGCCCCAATAACCGCCCCACCCCAGGGTCTCGTAGGCCCAGTAGCCTCCCAGTGCCAACCCGATCCCCAGGAAGAGCCAGGCGAAGAGGGCCCAGGGCCAGGCCCGCCGGTGCCAGCCATCGTAGTCCCGGCGCCACAGCCCGGCCAGGGCGTAGGCGAAGGGCAGGGCCAACCCGGCGTATCCCACGAACAGTATGGGCGGGTGCAACACCATCCACGGGTTCTGCAGCAGGGGATTCAGCCCTGCCCCGTCGGGCGGCGCCTCTCCCAACAGGCGAAAAGGGCTCTTGACGAAGAGCATCACCAGGAGGAAGATCTGGACCAGCAGGAAGAAAAGCATCACCTGGGGCTCGAAGTCGTCCTTCCTTCGCAAGAGGAAAAGGCCGTAGGCCAATCCCAGGGTCAGCCACAGAAGGAAGCTACCCTCTTGCCCCGCCCAGAAAGACGATATGAGGTAAAACGGTTCCAGGTCTCGGGAGCTGTTGTAAAAAACGTATTCCACCTGGAATTGGTGCCCCAGGATCAAGTACAGGAGATAAACACAAGCCAGGAAGGTGGCGCCGGCCAGGACGTAGAACGCTCCCCGGGCATAGGGGAGCATCTCGGTCCGTCCCCGGGCGCCCTGGAAATAGTAAACGGCGGCCACCACAGCCGCCAACAAGGCGATCATCAGGAGCATGGTGCCCAAGATCACTTACCCTGGCCTCCCGCCGGCCCCTGCTCCTGGTATTTGGATGGGCATTTCACCAGAAGCTGCTTAGCCTGAAATACGCCGTTTTGATATTGACCCACCGCCACCACACCCGTGGCCTGGTCAAAGTTGGCAGGCTTCAACCCCTTGTATACGATCTCCATTCGGTCGCCCCTATCGTCCACCAGGGTGAAATGGAAAT
>JACQYG010000244.1 GCA_016208345.1 Chloroflexota bacterium | reverse complement strand
TTTCCGTGAAAATTTGGCCAAGCGGATGCCAGAGTCCGCGATTTCACGATGCAACGGCTTTAATTTCCTGATTATTTCACGGTCATTCAGTAAAATCAGAATAAAAGTTGCTTGGTATAACATTTGATGTCGAAAAAGGAGGGGGTATGTAAAACAGAGGCAACGCTGAATCTTGTATGAAGCATGTTACGCTCTACCAAGAGCGGATGATCCTGAAGGAGGGACACCAATGTTTACCAGAAAAGTTTTGTTGATCATCGCGTTGATAGCGGCAATGAGCGTGGTATTCGCGGCGTGCGCGCCCCAAGCGACACCCACACCTGTTCCACCCACCGCTGCGCCGACGCAACCACCGGCGACCAGCGCCCCAGCCGTTACGCCAACAACCGCACCGGCAGCCAGCGGCGGACTTAACATCTATGAGGCCATACTTATGGAGAAAGGACAGAAGACACCCGAGGTGAGCACCGGCGAATTGCGGAAGATCTTGGATCAGAAGAGCGCGACTGTCTTTGACGCACGACCGTTCAAGGAGTACGCTGTCAGCCATATCCCTGGTGCGCTGAATGTCGCGCCGAAGCCTGGCGTTCCCATGTCCCAATACGTATCCGATGTCGCGGAGATCGGACGCATAGTGAAGGACAAGAATGCACCCATCGTCATCTACTGCAACGGACCTTACTGCGGCAAGAGCAAGCGGCTTGGCGAGGAACTGCTTGAGGCCGGATACCCTAATGTCCGGCGCTATCAGCTCGGCATCCCGACTTGGCGTGCGTTGGTGGGGCTCACCCAGATCGAACTGGAGGGTGTGCGATACGTGTTGGAGAGAGACAAGACCGCCGTGTTCTTCGATGCCCGTAGCCGGGAAGAGTTCTTGGCTGGCACCCTCCTGGGCGCCCGCCATCTCCTACTCGCCGAAGTGGGCAAAGCCAAGGACGACGGCCGCCTGCCGATGGAGGACCACAACACCCGCATCATCGTCTTCGGCCGCGATGGTGTCCAGGCTAGCGCTGTAGCCGAGGCGATTGCCAAGAACGCTTTTCACAACGTCGCGTTCTACGATGGAACCTTTGACACGCTCAAGTCTTTGAAGCCATAGTATCGCTTGAAGTTGCGGGGGGCAAAGCCGTACGTGGACGCCTGGGATCCTTGTCTGGAGAGCATCAAGGTCAAGGGGCCCCCCTGGCGGTTGCCGCGTTTGTGGGGGCTGAGGTTGGGGTCTGTAGCGCCTTGGCCAAGGACGACGAAATTTTAGAAACCAGGTTTCTTGTTCTTGGCTTGGCCAGAAACCCTGTTTCTAAGCTAAGCACTGCGCACCCTGACCACACACCGTCGCCGCCTGGTCGGTAGGGATGGGGGTCAATCCCGACCCTACAGCCTGGAGGCAGCTATGGCGGCTAAGTCACGCGTCTCCCCTGGTTGCAGGGAGTGCACCTTGAGGACGACCGAACGCCTGGCCTTACCGCTTATTGCGGCTCGGCTCAACCTTCCGAACAGCCGGGTACAGGCCTGCAGGCACGGTGATGTGGGCTGGGGGGCGCCGCGCGGCGCCCCCCAGCCCGATCCGCATTTCGATGCCGTCCCCAAGAGCGAGCAGCTTTGTCAATACGAGCTACCTACGCTTCCTGCTCTTCGTACATCTCCCTTAAGTGCTGCACCGCGGTTGGGTCGGCGAGGGTTGTCGTGTCGCCCAGGGCGCGCCCTTCGGCGATGTCTCGCAGCAGTCGCCGCATGATCTTGCCGGACCGCGTCTTAGGAAGTTCAGCGGTGAAGAAGATGTCGTCCGGACGGGCGAGGGGGCCGATCTTCGTCGCGACATGCTTTTTTAACTCGTCCACTTTCTCTTGGGTGCCCTGCACCCCGGCTTTCAGGGTGACAAAGGCAGTGATCGCCTGCCCCTTGACATCGTGAGCCTTACCGGTGACGGCGGCTTCGGCCACATCAGGATGGTAAACAAGGGCCGACTCGACCTCCATCGTGCTGATACGGTGGCCAGACACGTTCATCACGTCGTCCACTCGCCCCAGCAGCCAGAAGTAGCCCTCCTTGTCCCGCTTGCAGCCGTCTCCCGTGAAATACATGCCGGGGAAGCGAGACCAGTAAATCTGGACGTAGCGATCTGGGTCACCATAGAGCGTTCTCAGCATGGCCGGCCAGGGCTTCTTGAGAACCAGATAGCCACCGCCACCCAGCGGGACCGACCGCCCCTGTTCATCCACGACGTCAGCTTCTACGCCCGGGAACGGGGTGGTTGCCGAACCAGGCTTTGTGGTCGTGACTCCAGGCAGCGGGCTAATCAGGATCATACCAGTTTCGGTTTGCCACCACGTGTCTACAACGGGGCAGCGTGCGCCCCCGATATGCTCGCGATACCACATCCATGCCTCGGGATTGATGGGCTCGCCGACGGTGCCCAAAAGCCGCAGGCTGCTCAAATCGTGCCGGCGCGGATGCCCCTCGCCCTGTCGCATAAAAGCGCGGATGGCTGTAGGCGTCGTGTAAAGGACGGTAACGCCATACTTCTCGATGATGCTCCACCAGCGGTCCCAGGCAGGGTAGTCCGGCGAACCCTCATACATCACTCCCGTTGTGCCGTTGGCCAGAGGTCCATACACGATGTAGCTGTGTCCCGTCACCCAGCCAATGTCAGCAGTGCACCAGTAAACGTCCTCCTCCTTAAGGTCAAAAATCCACCGATGCGTGGCGGCGCAGCCAACCATATAGCCTGCCGTCGTGTGGACCACGCCCTTAGGTTTAGCCGTGGTGCCGGAGGTGTATAGGATGTAGAGCGGGTGCTCGGAATCCACCGGTTCAGGCTCGCAGTGAAGGGGGGCCTCTTCCATGAGCCGATGCCACCAGTGGTCGCGCCCCTCGTGCAGAGGGACGTGAGTGGCATCCATGACGCCCCGGTGGACCACGACCACTTGCTCGATAGAAGGGCATTGGCTAACGGCCTCATCGGCGTTGCGCTTAAGGGGGACGATATTGCCACGCCGCCAGCCACCGTCAGCCGTGACGAGGACTTTAGCCTGTGCGTCGTTGATGCGATCGCGCAGCGACTCCGCGCTGAAGCCACCAAACACGATGGTATGGGGCGCACCGATTCGGGCGCAGGCAAGCATGGCGATGGGCAGTTCGGGGATCATCGGCAGGTAAAGCGCCACTCGGTCGCCCTTCATCACGCCCAATCGCTTAAGCACGTTGGCGAACTTACAAACTTCCCGGTGGAGGTCGGCGTAGGTCAGCACCCGCTCCTCACCTGGCTCTCCTTCCCAGATGAATGCGGCTTTGTTGCGCCGCCACGTCTTAAGATGGCGGTCAATACAGTTGACAGTGATGTTCAGCTCGCCACCCACGAACCATTGGGCCCACGGACATTCCCACTTCAGCACCTCGTCCCATTTCTTGAACCAGACAAACTGCTCTGCTTGCTCCGCCCAGAAACCTTCCAGGTCCTGTTTAGCCTTCTCGTAGATACTATGGTCTTTCACATTGGCTTGCTGGATGAACGCTTCACCTGGGGCGAATTTACGCCCCTCTTCCAGCAAGGCCTCAATAGGCGTCTGCATAGCGACCATAATCGAACCACCTCTCCTTCTCGTTTATTTAGAAACAAACTTTTCCAGGTGCTCTAAGCGCTAAGGGGTCATTAGCTCCCCGCGTAGCCAAGCATTGATTTGCAAATCAGCTTGCGGCAAACAGGCAGAAAAGCCAAGAGCGCGCAAGAACATGTGCGTTCCCTGTGTCCTCCGTGCCTGTGTCGTGAGGCTGCCAGGGTACCGTTTGACCTGCAGCCAGCACTCCAGGTGCTCGGGCGTCCCACCACCAGCGGCCCGCCCGTATGCCCTCACCCGGTTGGATGGGACGAGGGCAAGGTACGCCGCCGATGCTGGCGCTTGCTCGTAGAGCGATATAGGGAGGTGGTGGCCAGGAATGTAGTCCCAGGCCTGCAGCCCCGGTGAGGCCGTGGCGGATGCGCTGCAGAACATCTGGCTACGCCAGCCACCTCTTCCGTCTCTTGTAGTGCTTCACCTCCCGGTAGCTCTTCCTCTGGCCCAACTCGCTCAACCCCAGGTAGAACTCCTTGATGTCCTCGTTGTCCCGCAGCTTTTCGGCGGGGCCGTCCAGGACCACCCGGCCATTGTCCATGACGTAGCCATAGTCGGCGATGGCTAGGGCGGCCTTGGCGTTCTGTTCCTCCAGCAGGATGGAGGTCCTCTCCTCGACATTGATCCTCTTGATGATGTGGAAGATCTCCTGCACCAAGAGGGGGGCCAGGCCCAGGGAGGGCTCGTCCAGGAGCATGAGCCTGGGGCGGGCCATCAGCGCCCGGCCGATGACCAGCATCTGCTGCTCACCCCCCGACAGGTAGCCACTGGTGCGATGGCGCAGGCCCGTGAGCGCCGGGAAGTAGCTGTAGACCATCTCCAGATCCCGCCGCACCTGGGCCGGGTTGCGGCACAGGTGTGCTCCTACCAGCAGGTTCTCCTCCACGGTGAGGTGCTCCAGGACACGACGCCCCTCCATGATCTGGACGATGCCCAGCTTGACGATCTCCTCTGGAGCCTTGCGGTCTATCCGCACGCCGTCGAGCTGGATGCTGCCGGCGGTTACCCTGCCCAGTTCA
>JACQYG010000253.1 GCA_016208345.1 Chloroflexota bacterium | reverse complement strand
AAGCGTAGGTATCTCTCGGAGCCAGAGGATGCCCGCGTACAATATCAACAGCGGAGAAACGCTCATCAGAAAAGAGCCTGTCGTGGCTGGCAAATATCTGAGTCCCCAGAAAAGTGCTCCGTTGCCGATGGTATACGCACTCAGGCCGATTACGAACAGGCGTATCCACAAACGGGGTGAGATGGGCGGAGAAGTCTTGCCATTGCGAACGACGAACGGAAGCAATACGACGAAAGCCCCGAAATATCGCAGTCCCGCTATAGTCAACGGCCCTATGTAGTTCAGGCCCACTTTGACGAAAACAAACGACGATGCCCAAATAAGGGTGATACCAGCCACCCCTAAGCAGAACATATACGTCTTCCTCACTGAGAGAAAGTGTCGGCCAGAGCCATACAGGTCGCAAGAGCACATCCTGTGCGGCGCGTAGGTGGGTTGGCTCCACCGAGTTGTTAGGCGGCAATGGTTCTTGGCGCAGTGCGGAATAGGATGGCTCATTCGGGCCTGATCACCACCATGGCCAGCTTTGTAGCATACCTCTCGAGATCGGGGCGGCTGGGAACGGCAGGCAGCCCCTCCGATCGGAGGATGGCGCCGACCATCTTGGGATGCCTCTTCAAACGATATTGAAGGAAGTCGGCGATCCGGGAGGGGTCAGTTGTCGGCTCGGCAAGCCCGCGGAACTTCCTTGACTTGACCGTAACAAAGACATGGGGATCGGCAAGGATGTTCCGATACCAATCGGCCTTTGTGCCGCGAGAAGAGCCGACAAGGATTGCCCCGTCGATCTCCTCGTATTGCAGGGGAGTGACTCTGAGGAGGCCGGTCTTACGTCCGCGAGTGGTGAGGAGCAAGACGAAACGACCGACGAGGGGCCCAAGACCGAGTGCGTACAGGGCCTTGAAGATGCGAGGAGAGGGAGGGCGGAGGGGCATTGGGGGATCCTCGTGGCGAGGCACTCCTCGGGCGGGAGGTCACATTGCCGCCTAACGTTCGGCGTCAGCGGCGCTGAGGCGGCGAAGCGCCGTCCGCTGGATGCGTGGTTGGGCGGGGTGTATATTCACGCGCTGACGCAGTTCATATCCGATCATCTACGGCGAGAATGGGTCTTTGCTTTAACCCACTCTTGCGATGATGGATGAAGGTCACCTTTCGTTGCGTTCACTCTGTACAACTTCTTCGCGTTGATCTTGTTGATAGCAGTGTCATAACTCAAGCAGCCTCACCCCGCCTAACGTTCAATCAGCCGCGCGCCAGCACGACCGGGTAAGTAAGCGCTCTACCGACTTACCATTCTGTTGGCTTTGTGTATCACGACAACTGGCTCTAGACCCCTTGGCAAGGCAAACAGCCAGAATCACTGGCCCGCACTGATGAACGTAACCTGAGACGGTCGGACCGTGTTCTGTTCCCAGTTGCTAACGATCACCTCCATCAGTTCGCTGGGGACTTCCTCAGTGAGATTATCCATGTCAGGTCCAAGCCGATACTCAAACTCCTGCATACCCCCATACCGCAGCACCTGGGCTGATGTCCAAGCCCATAGAGCATGGTTGATTCCGAGACCCTCAAGCAATCCCATCAGATCGTTCAAATACTCTGCCGCGCCCGGCTCAAACCGCATCACGCCATATTCATTGACTGCCACCGGCCTGCCATGGGCGGATTGAAACTCAGTCACCGGAGAGAGCAGACTTTCGAGCCAATCTCGATCCAGGCTGTCTGCCTGGCCATCCCAGTCCAGATCCAGCGCTCCAGGATAAGTGATGGGCAGATTGCCCTGCTCATCAGGGTGCTGATGCGTGTAGTCTTGTGGGGTATATTGGTGGAAGGTGTAGACGGTGCGCGGATCGTCGGTCGGCTCCAGATAGGGGAGCCAATCGACCTGGCTCCAGCTCATCGCGCCGACCAGGATTGGCGTGTCGGGATCAACTTCTCGGATCGCTTCCACGATGTGCGGGTAGAACTGGTTCCAATCATAAAGAGTGTTCGCATAGGCAGGGTAAAAATCAGGCGGCCAGTACGTGTCAAAAAAGATCGCGTTGGCATTTGGTTCGACCATCAAATCATAGCCGGCGACAATACCATTATCCCGGTAACGATCCGCTGTGTGCTTCCACATATCTGCCCACGCGTCCTGAGCAGCCTGGTCCTCCCAGACCGTGTCATTCAAATGGCTTTGACCGAATGGGTCATCGTCGCCAACGCCCATGAAGCCGAACTCACTGCGCCCTGGCCCGGTTCGAAAACTGATCACGGCAAACATATCCGCCTGAGCGATCATTTCTAGGAGCCTGTCGAGATTGGCCTGACTGCCTTCATTTAGCTCAAAAGGCGGTTCTTCGTTAAACAGGCCGGGGTGGGAGATATTGACATAGTTTGCTCCAAGCGCAGCTAGCTGGTCGAAGTCCTCCTGTGCAAAGGGAGGACCTACCGGTCCCTCGCCATACTGTTCGGGGTCGTCCCATCCTTCATAGATCAGCCGTTGTTGGATGTTGATGCCGCGCAGCCTCACCTCACCCGAAGAC
>JACQYG010000252.1 GCA_016208345.1 Chloroflexota bacterium | reverse complement strand
CAGGGACCTTTATTCCCTGACTGGGCGCCTGAAGTTGAAGTCCAAGGAGCCCATCGCGCGCGTCGTCAACGCCCAGCCGCCCAACTATCAGATCGGTCACCAGGATGTCTTTTGGGTATCAGACCAGGACGTGAAGGTATACCGGCAGATCACCGCCACCTTGCGCTACGTCGCCCCTCACAGTTATATGTACGTGGAAAACGGCGTCAACGTGGACCTGGAACGGCTTAAGGCCTCAGCGGAGCTCTTTGAGAGCCGCATCTACCCCACCAACCGCCAGAACTTCGGCAGCGAGTGGAACCCCGGGGTGGACAACGACCCCCACATCACCATCCTGAACGCCCGCTTCAGCGGAGCTGCTGGCTACTACTCCAGCGCTGACGAGTATCCCCAGGCGGTGAATAAGTATTCTAACCAGCGGGAGATGTTCTACATGAACGTGGATGGGCTGGTGCCCGGCACCACGGCGTACAACTCTACCCTGGCCCATGAGTTCCAACACATGATCCACTGGTACCAGGACCAGAGCGAAGAGGGCTGGATCAACGAGGGCTTGTCTCAGTTGGCCGAGAAGATCAATGGCTTCCGCGGCGACGGAGCGGTGCAGTACTACCTGCGCAACCCGGACACCCAGCTCAACGCCTGGAAGGATGACCCGGAGAAGTCCCTGCCTCACTACGGCGCCAGCTTCCTTTTCATAGACTATCTGGCGGAGAAGTACGGTGGATACACTCTCCTGCGGGACATCGTGGCCGAAAAGACCCACGGCCCGGCGGGCATCACCGCCACCATGGCCCAGCGGGGCTCGAACCAGACCTTCGACGGCGTGTTCGGGGACTGGGTCATCGCCAACTACGTGAACGACGCCCAGGTGGCCGGCGGCAGGTATGGCTACGCCGACATCCGGGGCAAGGCCAGCCTGGACCTGACCCACAGCCAGGCCCCCCTGACCCGCTCCCTCCAGGGGCACCAATATGCCGCCAGGTACCAGGAGTTGCGCTTCCCCCGCGGCGATGTGACTATCTTCTTCACCGGGACCGCCCAGGTAAGGCTTCTGGACAATCAGCCCCATAGCGGCAGACACCAGTGGTGGGGCAACCGCGGCGATCTCATGGACACCTCACTGACTAAAGAGTTCGACCTATCGGGCCTCTCCAGGGCAACCCTCACGGCCTGGCTGTGGTACGACATCGAGCGCGACTTCGACTATGCCTACATCGAGGCCTCCTCCGACGGCGGTGCCACCTGGGACACCTTGCGCGGCCGGTACACCACCGACACTAATCCTAACGGCAATAACCTGGGCCACGGCTATACTGGCAAGAGCAGCGGAGGGGAGAAACCGGAATGGGTCCAGGAGTTCATAGACCTCTCGTCCTATGCCGGGAAGAGGATCAGGCTGCGGTTCGAGTGCGTCACCGACGACGCCTACAACGCCCCTGGCTTTGCGGTGGACGACGTGAGCATCCCCGAGCTGAACTACACCGATGACGCCGAGTCCGACAACGGTTGGGAGTCTCTGGGTTTCCTGCGCTCGAACAACTACGTTCCCCAGCGCTTCTGGGTCCAGGTAATAAAATATGGTGAAAGCGTGTCGGTGGAAAATGTCCCCCTAGACGGCGACCAGCGCGGCCACCTGACGGTGAGAGGCTTCGGCGGGCAGCTCAAGCGGGCGGTCCTGGTCGTCGCGCCTATGGCGCCAGTGACCACCGAGCCTGCCTCCTACCGCTACGCCATCGTTCCGGCTGACAGTCAATGAGGTCTCGCCATGCTCAACATCTATCAGCTCAACATCTTCCTGAAGGTGGAGCAGATGGCAGCCTTGATGAACGAGCTGATGCCGGAGATGATGGCGGCCGTGCCCGCCTACATGAAGGCCATGCTGGCAGTTGTCCGTCGCATGCCCGGGCCCCCCAGGGACGCCGTGCTGGCCCTGATGAAGCCAATGTTCCCGGTGCTCTTCCCGATGCTGATGCCCAGCATGATGCCCAAGGTGATGCCAGACATGCTCAAGGCCGTGGAGAAGCGGGTGCCTATGCCTGACTTCATGAAGCAGCAGATGCCGGACCTAATGCCCAAGGTCATGGCGAGCCTTATGCCCAAGATGCTCCCCCAGATCGTGCCCCTGGTCACGCCGGCGATGATCGCCCACATCAAGTCAGGCTGAGTGGGCTAGACTGCAGTCGCCCCAGGACCTGATCCAGGTCCTGAGGGAGTGGGGAGCGGAATTCACGCCACTCCCCGGTGGATGGCAGGCGAAAGCCCAGCACGTGGGCATGTAAGAACTGTCGCGCCACTGCCAGGCCCTTCGCCCTGGGGCCGTAGACCCGGTCCCCCGCCACGGGGTGGCCCAGGGTGGCGAAATGAACCCGGATCTGGTGGCTCCGGCCGGTCTCCGGTTGAGCTTCAACCAACGTGAAATGGCCCGGGGGGCCGGCAAAGCGCTCCCGGACCTGGTAGTGAGTAATGGCCTCCTTCCCGCCGGTGCCCACCACCGCCATCTGTTGACGATGGAGGCGAGCACGGCCGATCGCTCCCCGGAT
>JACQYG010000251.1 GCA_016208345.1 Chloroflexota bacterium | reverse complement strand
CAGGACCACGCCCGGTTCCACTGTGGCGGTGAGGTTCTCCTCATCGATCTCCAGGATGCGGTTGAGGCGGACCATGAGCATGACGACGCCGCCCTGCACGGGCACCGCCCCCCCGCTCAGATTGGAGGAGGCGCCCCGAGGGGTCACAGGGAACCTCTCTCGATTGGCCAGCTTGAGGATCGCCGACACCTCTTGCGTGCTTTCCGGCAGGACAACTGCCTGCGGAAGGTGGGTGAAAGGCGTGGCATCGTAGGAATAGCAAACCAGCTCCTCCGGCGAAGTCAAAACATCGCCTTTGCCAACGATCTTCTTCAGCTCGTCAATCACTCCTGGGGTCAGCACGTCTGGAAACTCCTTCAGTTACTCGAAGCTCACATCTTCCCTACGACGTAACACATTATAGACAAGGCACCCTTGGGCGTCAAGGCTTCGATTGACTAGGCCCGGGTGGTATGCTATTATACGGCGGTGTCAACCAGACCACTTGCGAGATAAGGGTTTCTTCCTTGCTCATCACTTTTTCCGGCATGGCCCTGGGCGGGATCGTAGCGGGTTTTTTCGGGTCGCTCCTGGGGCTTGGTGGTGGCATCTTCATTATTCCCATGTTGAACCTGATCTTCGGCGTGGAGATGCGCAGCGCTGTGGCGGCCAGCCTGGTGGCGGTGATCGCTACCTCTAGCGCCGCGGCCAGCGTCTACGTCCAGGAACGCTTGAGCGACATACGTCTGGGCATGACCCTGGAGCTGGCCACCACCGTGGGCGCCATCGTGGGCGGGCTCTTGGCCGGCAGGCTGTCCAGGGAGGCCTTGACTGTGCTGTTTGGGCTTCTTCTACTCTACACCGCGGGGTCCATGGTGCGCAATATTCCGGCACAAGGCAATAGCGGCGGCCCCTCCAGAGACAACTCCAAGAAAAAGGTGGTGCCGGAGTACCAGGTGAGGAATCTTTCGGTGGGGCTGGGTGCATCTTTCTTCGCCGGCAACATCTCCGGCCTCCTGGGCGTGGGCGGTGGGATCATCAAAGTGCCGGTGATGTATTTGAGTATGGGAGTGCCCTTGAAGGTGGCCTCCGCCACCAGCAATTTCATGATTGGCGTCACCGCGGCTGCCAGTGCCTTCATCTACTATTCTCGTGGCGACCTGGACCTTCTGGTGACCGGGCCGGTGGTGCTGGGCGTCTTCCTGGGTGCCAGGACCGGCTCCCGCATCATGCACCAGGTGCGCACCGCCTATCTGAAATGGTTTTTTGTGGCCGTTCTGTTTTACACCGCCATGCAGATGCTTCTCAAGGGCTTCAACATTCACGTGCTTTGGTTTTAGCTGATGCCTGACATCGAAAACACTGGCCAGGCGAACGTTTATATCAGCAGGGTGCTGTTGGTGGGCTCCGGATTGGGGGCGGGCGTCATAGCGCTGGGCCTATTGTGGTTCCTGCTCCAGCCTGGAAACGGCAATACCCTTCCGGCGGCTCCGGTGACGCCCTTCGCCCAGCTTGCCGACCAACTCGATCACGTGGGTCCCCTCACCGTGATCAACCTGGGCCTTTTGCTTTTGATGATCACCCCGATCCTGCGGGTGATCATCGCCGTCGTCTCGTTCTTTCTGGAAAGGGACCGCAAATACACTTTGATCTCGCTGGTCGTGCTGGCGATACTTTTGTTCAGCGTCAGGACTGCCCTGGCATAGTTGTATCTCCAACGAGGAAGACCTTGAAGCTCTCGGTGCTGATACCTGTCTACAATGAGGAAGACCATATCCGGGAACTGCTGGAGCGGGTGGCCGCCGTCCCGGTGGAAAAAGAGCTGGTAGTGGTGGACGATCACTCCACTGACGGAACTGCGGAGATCCTGAGAAGCATGCAACTGCCCAACATGCAGGTAATCCGCCACGAAAGGAACCTGGGCAAGGGTTCGGCCGTTCGTACTGCCCTGGCAGCGGCCACGGGCGACGCAGTGATCATCCAGGACGCCGACCTGGAATACTACCCCGAGGACTACCCCCGCCTCCTGGAACCGATGATAAAAGAGGGGGTAAAGGTCGTCTACGGTGTGCGTACTTTAAGTAACCAATCGCTCCTCAGGCGTTTGGGGAATCATTTCCTCACTTTCGTTACCAACTTGCTCTATGGCACTCGTCTCAAGGACATGGAAACCTGTTATAAACTGGTATCTCGGGGCCTGATCCAAAGCTTTACCATTAAGTCCAACCGTTTCGATATGGAGCCGGAGATCACGGCAAAGATCTTGAAACGTGGCCAGCGCATTCGCCAAGTCCCGATATCCTATTCACCTCGCGTGGTGAGGAAGCTGTCGCCGTGGAGGGACGGATGGCCGGCCCTTTGGGCCTTGATCAAATACCGATTCGTTGACTAGCGGAGGGTGACCTTGGATGAGCTATCCCAGATTGCCGACGAAATCGCGGCCTGCACCGCTTGTGCTCTCTCTCGCAGCCGTACCCGGACCGTCCCCGGCGAAGGACCCGATAACCCTAGCCTCTTGTTCGTCGGCGAGGCTCCCGGCTGGCACGAAGATCAGCAGGGTCGGCCCTTTGTGGGCCCAGCCGGACGGTTTCTGGAGGAGCTTTTGGCCTCTATCAGCTTGAAACGTGACCAGGTGTGGATCGGCAACATAGTGAAATGCCGCCCACCGGATAATCGGGACCCGCTGCCCGATGAGATCAACGCGTGTGCCCATTTTCTCGAAAGGCAGATAGCTCTCCTGAGACCAAAGGTCCTGGTCACCCTGGGTCGCTATTCCCTGGCCCGATTCTTCCCTGGAGAGAGCATTTCCCGGGCCCACGGTCGGCCCAAGAAACAGCAGGGAATCATCTATTTCGCCATGTATCACCCAGCCGCGGCCCTGCATCAGCCTTCGCTGCGCCGGACGATAGAGGAAGACATGAAGAGGATCCCGGCCCTCCTGGAATCCTGGGACCGAATCGCCGAAGCTCAACCTGAGGAGCCACCGGTCAAGCAGTTGACCCTGTTTTGATGAGTCAGGAGTACGATGATTGGCCAAGAATAAGGTTAGACTGATCCCTCTGGGCGGGTTGGGCGAGATCGGCAAAAACATGCTGGTGGTGGAGCACCAGGACGATATCCTGGTCGTCGACGCCGGGCTCATGTTCCCAGAAAACGAGATGCTTGGCGTCGACCTGGTTATCCCAGACGTCTCCGGCATCGTCGTCACCCACGGCCACGAAGACCACACCGGCGCCATCCGCCACGTGATGAACGAATTCGACGCGCCCTTGTTCGCGACCCCGCTCACGCGCGGCTTGCTGGAAGTCAAACTCCAGCGCGGCGGCCTGCTGGAGAAAGCGCGCATCAACACCATCAACGCCGGCGACCGGGTGGACATTGGCCCGTTCGGCGTGGAATTCTTCCACGTCTGCCACTCCATCCCCGACGGCGTGGGCCTCGGCATCACCACCCCCGCCGGCCTCATCGTCCACTCCGGGGACTTCAAGTTCGACCACACCCCGGTGGACGGGCGCCTGACGGACTTCGCCAAGCTCTCTCAACTGGGCGGCCAAGGCGTTCTGGCCCTACTCTCCGACAGCACCAACGCCGAGACCCCCGGGTACACGCCATCGGAGAAAATGGTGTCGGAGATGTTCGACCGGGTGTTCCCTAAAGCGCCAGGAAGGATCATCGTGGCCACCTTCGCCTCCAACATCTCTCGCATTCAACAGGTCATCGAGGCCGCCATCAAACATGACCGGCGGGTGGGGATCGTCGGGCGCAGCATGGTGGAGAACGTCCGGATGGCCCGGGACTTGGGCTATTTGGAGGTGCCGGAGGGTGTGCTTCTGAAAGCCGAGGAGATCAACCGCCTGCCGGGAGAAAAAGTGGCCATTGTGACCACCGGCAGCCAGGGCGAGCCCACCTCAGCCCTGGCCAGGATGGCCAATGGCGACTTCCGGCTGCTCCAGATCGAGAAAGACGACACGGTGATCATCTCCGCCCGTCCCATACCCGGCAACGAGGAGCTGGTGAACCACATCATCAACAATCTCTTCAAGCTGGGCGCCGATGTGCTCTACGATCAGCTATTGGACGTCCACGTGTCGGGCCACGCCAGCCAGGAAGAAGAGAAATTGATGTTGAACCTCCTGCGGCCCCGGTATTTCATCCCGATCCACGGCGAATACCGCCACCTCATGCTCCACGCCAAGCTGGCCTTCGAGGTGGGGATACCCCCGGACAACATCTTCGTGATCGAAAATGGACAGGTGGTGGAGTTCGAGCAGCGCGGCGCTCGCCTCAACGGTACTGTCCCCGCTGGATACGTCCTGGTGGACGGCATTGGCGTGGGCGACGTCGGGCAGGTGGTATTGCGGGACCGTCGGCTGCTCTCCCAGGACGGGGTGGTCATCGTCACGATCACCGTGGACAAACAAACCGGCCGGCCCCTGACCGAGCCGGACATCATCTCTCGCGGCTTTGTCTACGAGCGGGAGGCAGAGGGGTTGCTCGAGGCAGCCCGGGAGCAGGTCACCGCTGCACTGGAGGACTCGGTCAGCCACACTGCCGAGTGGTCCTTCATCAACACCAGGATCAAGGAGACCTTGGGCAAGTTCTTTTACGATCAGACCCATCGTCGGCCCATGATCCTGCCGGTGGTAATGGAGGTTTAACCCCTGCCTTATGGCTAAATCCAAGCGGTCACCACGCAAAAAGAAGGGCTTTCGCTTCAAGCTGGACGCCCAGGCAAGGCAGGATATCTTGGCGGCTTTACTGCTGCTTGCCATTGTGTTCACCCTCCTTTCCTTTTTCTCCCTGGCCGGCAGCGCCGGTCTGCGCTGGAAAGAGCTGGTAGGCTCGCTCTTCGGCTGGATCGTGGTGCCGGTGCTGGTCATCGGACTCGCCTTCTCTCTGGTACTCTTCCGCCAGCGGGTTGACCCCACCTACTTTCTGAAATGGCAGATCCCCATCGGGGCGGCCTTCCTGCTGGTCACCACACTGGCAGCGCTGCATCTGCTGGCCTCGGCGGGCCAGGATCCCAGGGCCGTAGCCCAGGCCGGGAAGGGTGGCGGTTGGGTGGGCTATGCCCTGAGCCAGGCCCTGTTGGCAGGGCTTGGCCTGCCCGGGACTATCTTGGTTCTCCTTGCCCTGGGCGTCATCGGCGTGGTGCTGACATTCAACATCTCTCTCCATCGGGTCTTTGGTGCCCTGGGATCCCTCAAGGATAGGCTTGGCTCTTTCTATAGGTACACGATCTTGCCGATCTTCAACCGGCCTCGTATCACGGCCAATGGACGGCCGCCGGTCGCGGTGAAGCCCAAGGCCGGGCCGTCCAAGGCCCCACCGTCCCCCGCCCCGCCCGGCCCGGCTCCCTGGGCCAAACCGGAGAAGCAGATCATCGTGCCGCAAATCCCGTCGGGCCCGGGCCAGCCGGCCCCACCCCGGGAATGGACGCTACCCTCTTTGGACCTGCTGGACGCCACCGTGGCTCAGGAGATGGGCCAGGCTGACATCCGCCGTCGCATCCGGGTGATCGAAGAGACCCTGGCGAGCTTCAACAGCCAGGCCCGGGTAGTCGAGGTCAATCAAGGCCCCACGGTGACCCAGTTCGGCGTTCAGCCCGCCCCAGGCATCACCGTGAACCGCATCGTGGCCCGGCAGAATGACCTGGCCCTGGCCCTGGGTGCCTATCCCCTGCGCATCGAG
>JACQYG010000238.1 GCA_016208345.1 Chloroflexota bacterium | reverse complement strand
TGTCAGCTTGGAGGCCGCCGTGGGCAGGGCTCTGGCCCAACGGGGGTTGACCCTGGCCGTGGCCGAGTCCTGCACCGGTGGATTGATCACCCACCGGCTCACCAACGTGCCCGGCTCCTCGGCTTACTTCGTCGGGAGCGTAGTGGCCTACTCCTACGACGCCAAGGAGAGGCTTTTGGGAGTAGGACATGACGTCCTAGTGAGAGAAGGAGCGGTGAGCGAGGCGGCGGCCCTGGCCATGGCACGGGGGGTACGGGCACTTTTCGGGGCCCACCTGGGACTGGCGGTCACCGGCATCGCCGGACCTGGAGGCGGCACGCCGACCAAGCCCGTAGGCCTGGTCTATCTGGTCCTGGATGCTGGCCAGGACCAACTGGTCCGCCGCTACGTGTGGACGGGCGACCGCCTGGCCAACAAGGAACAGTCCAGCCAGGCTGCCCTGGAGCTCCTGCTGCTATACCTCGGTTCCGATACACGGCGTTGACAAATAGCTGGCCATGCTGTACCATGAATCCACAATTGATAAAAGGAGTAGAAGATTATGGAGAGGACAATGGGGCTAGAGAGTCAGGAACGAGGCCGGGCACTCGATGCCGCGATAACCCAGATCGAACGCAGCTTTGGTAAGGGGGCCATCATGAAACTCGGCGAGGCCTCGGCTAAGATGGTTGTGGGGATCATTCCCACGGGCTCCATTGCCCTTGACCTCGCCCTGGGCGTCGGGGGGATACCCAGGGGCAGGGTAACCGAGATCTTCGGCCCGGAAGCCTCTGGCAAGAGCACCCTGGCGCAGCACATCATCGCCGAGGCTCAGAACCTGGGGGGCATAGCAGCGTATATCGACGTCGAGCACGTCCTGGACCCCCAGTACGCAGCCAACTGCGGCGTCAAAGTAGAGGAGCTCTATATCTCCCAGCCTGATACCGGCGAACAGGCCCTGGAGATCTGCGAGGCCCTGGTGCGCAGCGGCGCCCTGGACGTCGTCGTGGTGGACTCGGTGGCCGCCCTGGTGCCACGGGCGGAGATCGAAGGTGAGATGGGCGACGCCCACGTGGGCCTTCAGGCCCGGCTGATGTCCCAGGCCTTGCGTAAGCTCACCGCTGCCATCGCCAAATCCAAGACATCGGTCATCTTCATCAACCAGTTGCGCGAGAAGGTGGGCGTCATGTTCGGCAGTCCCGAGGTTACCCCCGGCGGCCGGGCGCTCAAGTTCTACGCCTCGGTACGGCTGGACCTGCGCAAGGTGGAGCAGATCAAACAAGGAAACGAAGTCATCGGCAACCGCGTACGCGTCCGCGTGGTCAAGAACAAGGTGGCGCCGCCCTTCAAGTCCGCTGAATTCGATCTGATGTTCAACCATGGCATCTCCAAGGACGGGAACCTCATTGATTTGGGCACCGAGATGGGGATCGTCAAGAAGAGCGGGTCCTTCTATCTCTTCGGCGAGACCAGGCTGGGCCAGGGCCGCGAAAACGCCAAGGAATATTTGCGCAGCAACCCGGCGGTAGCCAGGGAGATCGAGGCACAGATCAAAGCCAACGTGGCTGCCTATAAGGGGACGCCGGCCGTTGCCGGAGAGGTGCCAGAATAGCGGGATCCGGGCGGAGCCATTGCTAATACATTCGACCCTGGCGGGCCGGACAGCCACCACTGGTTCTTGAACACAAAAGACAGTCTTTGCGGGCTGTCTTTTGTTTTTCCGGGGAGAGATAAGATGGAAGGCGCGATAACTGCTATCGAGGCTGAAAAAACCTCAACGAGGACTATGAAAATTCACCTGGACAGCGGTCAGGCCTTTCGGGTCACCAAGGAAGTCGTCTTGCAGGCGGGCCTGAGGACAGGCCTGACCCTGACCGGCGACCAGGTTCGAGACCTGCTGGATAGGGATGCCCTGGAGAGGATCTACGATCGCGTGCTGCATTTCCTGTCCTATCGCCCGCGCAGCGAGTCTGAGGTCAGGCACTACCTCGTCCGCAAGAGAACCTCCCCGGAGATCCTCCAGGGCATCGTGGAACGCCTGAAGCGGGAAGGGCTCATCGACGACGATGCCTTCGCCCGCTTCTGGGTGGAAAATCGTTGCACCTTCAGTCCCCGGGGACAACGCCTGCTGAGGCAGGAACTCCGCTTAAAGGGCCTGGCCTCCTCCGTCATCGAAGAGAACCTTCCCCAGGACGATGAGGAGAGCGCCTACGCTGCTGCCGCCAAGAGGGCCCGGGCCCTGGCCCAGGCTGACTGGGAGACCTTTTGTCGAAAATTGCTTCCCTTCTTACAGCGTCGGGGGTTCGCCTACGACACCGCCAAGGGTGCCGTGGCCAGGCTCTGGAAGGAGAGCAGACAGCCGTCATGACCCACGGCCTTCCGCCCTTGACACTGTCCATCAAAGGGATTATTATCTTCTGGCATTGAATACTCAGAATGCTCATGAATATCCTGATTCTTGAGGCGAAAGAGAGGTGACTTAATGGAAATAGCCCAACTCATCGTCGAAAACCTTCTCATCATCGCTGTCGCTTTTGGTTTGGGCTATTTATTCTGGCAGTACCGAGCTAGTGAGCAGATCAAAACCGCCCGTAAGGACGCCAAGAGGCTCTTGGAAGAGGCCGAGACCAAACAAAGGGAGCTGTTGCTTGAAGGCAAAGACGAGGTCATAAAGCTGCGCGCCGCCGTGGAGGCGGAGAACCGCGAACGTCGCAACGAGTTGCAACGCCAGGAAAGGCGCCTCCAGCAAAAGGAGGAGAACCTCGATCGCAAGATCGAGGGCATCGAGCGCCGCGAAAGGACGCTCACCAACCGGGAAAAGGAACTAGACCAGGCGCGCCAGGAGCTGGATACCCTAAGGAAACAACAACTCAAGGAACTGGAACGCATCTCGGGCCTGACCACCAGCGAGGCCAAGGATCTCTTGCTCCAAGCCATTGAGGCCGAGGTTCGCCAGGATGCCTCCCGCAAAATCCGTGAGATCGAGTTAGAAGCCAAAGAGGAGGGTGACCGCAGGGCTCGGGAGATCATCGCCGCCGCTGTCCAGCGCTATGCGGCCGATCAGGTGGCTGAGACCACGGTATCGGTGGTGCCGCTCCCCAACGATGAGATGAAGGGGCGCATCATTGGCCGGGAAGGTCGTAACATCCGCGCCCTGGAGAATGCCACCGGTGTGGACCTGATCGTCGACGATACCCCCGAAGCGGTGATCCTCTCCGGCTTCGATCCGGTCCGCCGGGAGGTGGCCCGCCTTGCCCTGACCAAACTCATTCTGGATGGCCGCATTCACCCCGGACGCATCGAAGAGGTGGTGAACAAGGCCAAACAGGAGGTGGACGCCACCATCGCTCAGGAAGGCGAGCAAGCCTGCTATCAACTGGGCATCCACGGGATACATCCCGACCTGGTCAAGCTGGTGGGGAGGCTTAAGTTCCGCACCAGCTATGGCCAAAACGTGCTCCTGAATTCCATCGAGACCGCCCAGTTCGCGGCCATGATGGCCGCAGAGCTGGGGGCCGACGTGAAGGTGGCCAAACGGGCGGGGCTGTTGCACGACATCGGCAAGGCGGTGGATCACGAGGTGGAGGGGCCCCACGCCCTCATCGGGGCCGACATCGCCAAGCGCCTGGGCGAGTCGCCCAAGGTAGTGCACGCCATCGCTGCCCACCATGGCGAGGAAGAGATGCAATCGGTGGAGGCCATCCTGGTCCAGGCCGGGGACGCCATCTCCGGCGCCCGGCCGGGCGCCCGGCGAGAGACCCTGGAGAGCTACGTGAAACGCCTGGAGGCCCTGGAGAACGTGGCCAACTCCTTCGCCGGGGTGGAGAAGTCCTTCGCCATCCAGGCGGGCCGTGAGGTGCGCATCATCGTCAAGCCCGAGGAGATCGATGACCTGTCTGCCGTGCGCCTGGCCCGGGACATCGTGAAGAAGATTGAGGAAAGCCTGGAGTACCCAGGGCAGATCAAGGTGACGGTCATCCGGGAAACCCGAGCCGTGGACTATGCGAAATAGAAAGGCTCCGGGCCTGGGGTTCAAGCTTGAGCCCCAGGCCTTGTGACTCGCTCATGCGTGTTTTGATGGTAGGCGATGTCATCGGCAAGCCCGGGCGGCGGGCGGTGCGCGAGGTTTTGCCCGGGTTGCGCCGGGATCAGCGCGTGGACCTGGTCATCGCCAACGGCGAAAACGCCGCCGGAGGCCGGGGGCTTACGCTCTCTACCGCCGAAGAGCTTTTCCGGGCCGGGGTCGATGTGATCACCTCCGGCAATCACATCTGGGACCAAAAAGAGATCATCCCCCACCTGGACGGCAATCTACCGATCCTGCGGCCTCAGAACTATCCTGCGGGGGTCCCCGGAAAAGGACACCTCTGGGTAGACCTGGGACCCCAGGGGAAGCTCTTGGTAGTCAATCTGAGCGGCCGGGTTTTCATGGCGGAATTGGATTGCCCCTTCCAGGTCGTGGACCGCTTACTGGCTACCACTTCCGATAAGCCCGCAGCGATAGTCGTGGATTTTCACGGGGAGGTTACGTCCGAGAAGTATGCTATGGGATGGCACCTGGATGGCCGGGTTGGCGCGGTGTTCTGCACTCATACCCATGTCCCCACCGCTGACGCCCGCATCCTGCCGAAGGGGACCGCTTACGTCACTGACGTGGGTATGGTGGGCCCCTATGACTCAGTGATCGGAGGGAAGATCGAGCCCATATTGGCGCACTTTCGCACGCAACTGCCTGCGCACTTCGACGTGGCCAGTGGGGCAGTGGTGTTCAATGCAGTCCTGAGCGACATTGATGGAACGACCGGCTTGGCGACAAGCATCAAGCGCATCGACATGATGGTGAATGAGGGTTAACCGCCACACATCGCTTGACCTTTCACTTCACCCAACCACGAAGGAGGCAACGAACATGGCCGTGCTTAAAGTCTCAGCCCAGTCTCGACCTACTGCAGTGGCAGGAGCGATTGCCGGTTCCGTACGCGAAGCCAGTCGAGCCGAAGTCCAGGCCATCGGAGCCGAGGCCGTCAACCAGGCGGTGAAGGCTGTTGCCGTGGCCCGGGGCTATCTTTCCTCAGACGGCATCGATGTCATTTGTATCCCCACCTTCGCTCAGGTAATCATCAATGAACAGGAGCGCACCGCGATAAAGCTCATCGTCGAGCCCAGATGAGCGCGTGTTAATGACCAACGAAGTTGACCTTCACACTCATACCACTGCCTCCGACGGCGTGCTCTCGCCTTGCCAGTTGGTGAGGCTGGCCTTGCAAAAGGGACTGAAGGTCATCGCCATCACCGATCACGACTCCACTGAGGGCCTGGACGAGGCGCTGGAGGCAGCCAGGGGAACTGGCCTGCAGGTGATCCCGGGCATCGAGGTGGGCACGGATATACCCAGGGGTGAGGTGCACGTCCTGGGTTATTTCCTCGAGTACCATAGAGCAGGACTGCAAGATGTGCTCTCCACCTTACGCCATTCTCGGCTGGACCGGGCTAAGGGCATGTTACAAAAACTCCGAGACCTGGGGATGCCCCTGGAATGGGAGAGAGTGGCGGCCATAGCCGGCCGGGGATCGGTGGGCCGCCCCCATGTGGCTCAGGCCATGCTGGAAAAGGGCTACGTGACCTCTCTACGGGATGCCTTTGACCTGTACCTCGGCCGGAATGGCCCGGCCTATGTGGAGCGCTTCAAGCTTTCGCCAGTGGAGGCGGTGCAACTCATCCTCCAGAACCAGGGCATCCCAGTCCTGGCCCATCCCGCCGATATCGAGAACCTCGAGGCCCTGCTGCCGGAGCTCCTGGCGGCTGGCCTGGCCGGAGTCGAGGCCTTCTATAATGGCTACGGTGCCGAGTTGGTGCAAAGCATCGTGAACCTTGCCATCAAGGATGGCCTCATCGTCACCGGTGGGTCTGACTTTCACGGGCTTCCCACCATGTCCCCCACCGACCTGGGCGGCAACTTCGTGCCCATCAAAGCCGCCCGGCGCCTCCAGGAGTATAAGTTAAAGCTAGAGGCCAACCGGATGGTCCAAGAGCGGCATTAAGTAGCTCCAGGGCGACCAAGGACGACATTTCACCGAGGTCGCCCTAAAATATCTTCAGAACCTATTGACAATCTTCTATATTTCGAGTATACTATCACATTGACGATTCTCTATAGATATTCGCGTACCCTGCGACCATGCCAGTAGACTGCGTTGCTTTCTGCCGGGCGCTCTCGGACGAGACCCGCCAGAAGATACTGCAAATGCTTCGGGAACGGGAGATGTGCGTCAGCGAGATCGTGGATGCTTTTGCCATGTCCCAGCCCACTATCTCGCACCATCTGGCCGTGCTCAAGAATACCGGCCTGGTATCTGACCGCAAGGAGGGCAAACAGGTATACTACTCCCTGGACCGTTGTTGTCTCTCAGATTGCTGCAACGACCTGATGGACAAGTTCAGGGCTAGCCCCCGAGAGTGCCACTAGCGGCGTCCAGCCCCTTGGCCCTCTCTTTTTTTCGATCAACGTATCGATGTATTTCAATTGGTCCATATAAAAGGAGGGAATCTTTTCATGAGCGACATTGAGACCTCTGACAGCGTCAAAAAGACCGTCCGCAACTCCTACGGCAAGATCGCCCGCGATGTTCTAGTACATTCCCGGAAAGCCAGTTGCTGCGGTGAGCCGGCCAAGGCCAGCACCTCCCAGGCGCTATACTCCGCCCAGGAGCTGGCCGCCCTGCCGGACAGCGTGACTGCCGCCTCCCTGGGCTGCGGTAATCCCACCGCCATGGCCGACCTGAAGCCCGGCGAAGTGGTCCTGGACCTGGGGTCCGGAGGCGGCATTGACTGCTTCCTGGCCGCGGAGAAAGTAGGGCCAACCGGCAGGGTCATCGGCCTGGACATGACCCCGGAGATGATCGCCCTGGCCAACGCCAACGCCGCCAAGATGGGCGTGGCCAACGTCTCCTTCCGCCTGGGGGAGATGGAGGCCATGCCGGTGGACAGCGGCACGGTGGACGCCATCATCTCCAACTGTGTGATCAACCTGTCACCCGACAAGGACCAGGTCTTCGCCGAGGCTTTCCGGGTATTGAAGCCCGGTGGCCGTATGACCGTCTCGGACATCGTTACCCGCGGCCCCATGCCGACAGCTATAAGGGAGAGCGCCAATGCCTGGGTGAGCTGCGTAGCCGGCGCTCTGGACGAGAATCTTTACCTGGAGAAGATACGCCAGGCCGGCTTTAAGAACGTGGAGGTGCTCTCCCGCAATGTGGTGGCCGCCCAGTCAGCATCCAATCAGGTGGACATCTCCGCCGAGGAAAAGGAGCGGCTACTCCAGGATGCCCAGGTCAGGGGGTTCCTCCGGTCTAGCATCCTGAGCATTAAGGTCAGAGCGGTGAAGCCAGGAACAGTGATGGGTAATCGGTAAGAGGCGCTGAGCCCGGCAGCATTCTTTCTAGTGCTCGCCGGGGTCTGGGATTACCCGCACCAGGACCTGCCTCTGCCGGGGGCCGTCAAATTCGCAGAAATAGACGCCTTGCCAGGTGCCGAAGATCAGGCGACCGTCCTGGATAAACAGGGTGACCGAGGAGCCCACCAGGGAGGCCTTGACGTGGGCATCGGCATTGCCCTCCAGGTGCCGGTAGTGCCCGTTCGCTGGAACAAGCCGACTCAAGGTGGCCAGGAGATCCTGGCGCACGCTGGGGTCGGCATTCTCGTTGATAGTGATACCGGCGGTGGTGTGCGGCACAAAGACGTGGCAGACGCCGCTCCTTACGCCGCTATCCCTGACCGCCCCTTCTATCTGGGCCGTGATGTCCAAGAAAGCGGTTCGGGCCGGTGTGGACAGCCTGAGCTCCCTGATCATAGCGTAGCCTCCGGTACTTGGCTTTCCGAGCCTCGATCTCCGGCCGCAACTCCATGTACCTCTTGCCGGTCTGTAGGATCCAGTCGGTGAAGTGCCGCTTCATCCCCTCCGCCGTCCAGCGATGATGCTGGAGGCTCTGAGGATCGAAGACAATTGAGAAGCCGTCACCTTCTGGCACCAGACAACCACCGACATTGCAGATCGGGCACTCGGCCCGGTTGCCCCTGATGGTGAAGAACTCCGCCCCACACACCGGACAGATGTTAGGCCCTGCCTTCTTCTCCACCGGCCTATTCTGCATAGCCGCCAGGAGCTTTGCACCCAGGGAGGATGCCTCTCGAACGCTCCTTTCGTCCAGCAGCACCTCGCCTGGCCCTGGGCTAAAGGCCATCATAGAGCCAACGGCGTCGTATCCGAAGGCCAGGAGAAAGTAGTTGAGGAAAGGGACGGTAAAAGGGGCCCAACCGGGGAGGCCGGCCACGCCGATGGCCACGGCCTTCTTGCCCCGGAAATCATCATAGCGGCCGTAGAGCATTAGAAAACGGTCCAGAAGTAGTTTCAGGATGCCCGGAGGAGCTAAGACATAGGTCGGTGCCCCCAGGATCAGGCCGTCGGCCAGCCGCATCTTCTCCAGGAACTCCTCCATGTCGTCATCGATGAGGCATTTAGACTCCGGCTTGAAGACGCAGGCCATGCAGCCCTTGCAGGGCTCGACCTTCAGATCGGTCAGGCGCAGGAGCTCGATCTCCGCCCCGGCGCTGGCGGCCAGAGCGGCCTCCTTAACCAGCACCTCGGTATTCCCAAGCTTGCGATAAGAGGCTATCAACCCCAGTATCTTCATCATAGCGCTCCGTCATCATCTGGTCCGGTGACGCTGGTGATGCTCCAACGACGCCAAGTCGTGGGTATCATTGGGCGGAAAAGGCCGGTTGCCTCTGACGATCCAGGATCCGGCTCAGGAACTGGCCGGTATAGGAGGTAGGCATCCTGGCCACCTCCTCAGGGGTGCCTTCGGCCACCACCCAGCCGCCAGCGTCGCCGCCCTCGGGGCCCAGGTCGATGACCCAGTCGGCACACTTCACCACGTCCAAATGGTGCTCGATGATGAGCACCGAATTCCCAGCGTCCACCAGCCGGTTAAGCACCTGCAAAAGCCGCTCCACATCGGCAAAGTGCAGGCCGGTGGTGGGCTCGTCCAGGATATACAGCGTCCGCCCGGTGGCCCGCCGGGACAATTCGCTGTAGAGCT
>JACQYG010000237.1 GCA_016208345.1 Chloroflexota bacterium | reverse complement strand
TAGCAGGCCAATCACATTGGCCGTCGTGGGCTTGCCCACCTGCAGGTGGGTGAATGACGCCCAACCTGGTTGGGCTGCCACCCTGCTATCCCCGCACCGCTCACTTGTCTATTGCCACCAGCTCGTACTCCCTGCTCCCCAGGCCGATGCGCTCGCCATGGGCGAGCTGGATGCTCCAATCCACGTCAGAGTGAAGGACCCGGAACTTGTCCTCCGTTTCGGTGAAGCCGGCCAGGGCCGTGCCGGCCAGCCCGGGCGCCCTGTTCACCAGGTCCACGCTGGCCTGGTCAATGGCCACCGGGTCCCTGGAGGCCAGGATGCCCAGGTTGGGCACGATGGGCAGGTCGCTCCAGTCAGCGCAGTCACAGTCCGGCGTGACGTTCATCACGAAGTTAACGAAGCCGCATTTCCCGGCCTTGGTTTGCACCAAAGCGAAAGCATACTCAGTCATCCGCTCCTGAAGGCTGCCCTTTCTTCCCTCTCGCCAATTGACGGCGATGGCCCTGTCCCGGCAGACCACCACGCATTCACCGCAACCGTAGCAGGCAGCCGGGTCTATGAGCGCCTTCATCGTTTCCGTGTAGGCGATGGCCTTCACCGGGCACACCTTCAGGCAGCGCCCGCAGGTAGTGCATCGCACTGGGTCCACGAGGGGCTTCAGCTCCGAGTGCTGCACCTGCTTGCCGGCCCGGGAGCCGCCGCCCATGCCGATGTTCTTCAGGGCCCCGCCGAAGCCGGTGGCCTCGTGGCCCTTGAAGTGGCTCATGGCGATGAGGACGTCAGCATGGGCCAGCGCCGCCCCGATGCGCGCCTCCTTCAATTGCAGGCCCTCACCCTCTAGCGGCACGGTCACCGACTCCTGGCCGTTCAGCCCGTCAGCCACGATGAAAGGCGCTCCCACCGTGGCATAGCTGAAGCCATTTTCTATGGCGGCGATGGTGTGATCTATAGCATTGGACCGGCGGCCGGTATAGAGGGTGTTGGCGTCGGTCAAAAAGGGCTTCCCCCCGAAGGCTTTTATCCTGTCCACCACTCGCCGCACCAACGGCGGGGAAAGGTACGCCAGGTTACCCGGCTCCCCCACGTGCAGCTTGATGGCCACCATATCGCCTTTGGATATGAATTCGCCGAAGCCGGCCATCTCAAAGAGCTGGCCCACCTTGTCCATGAGATTGCGACCATACCTGGTCCGCATGTCGGCGAAATAGACCCTGCTGGCCATGACCAACCTCCCAATACCTAATCACTGATGCCTCGTGGTCGGTATGATAAGCGCCGTGCCCGCCGGTGTCAATACCGATGGGAAGAGCCGCTATTTTCCCACGAGACAGCAGAACGTGGACGAAAGCACAGATGTTGCGGAGCAACTGAGAAACCGGTTGCAATGGGCGGTGGACGAGGTGTTCCAGGTGCGCGATGTGACGCTGGGAAAAGCCCCAGGTGGCGGGGCGAGGCTGCGCGGCCGCCTCCTGATCGACGCCACCCGGGCCTACGATTTCGTGGCCCCGAGGCTTCGAGAGCTCGGTTATACCGCGCTGTTTCGCAAGGACGGCCCCGACGACGCCATCTGGGCCATGCCCGGGTTGATCGCGGTCAGGCCCACCCGGGCCTGGCTCAGCGCACTGATGTTCGTCTTGACGGTGTTGTCCTGCCTGTATGCCGGCGCCACCATGGTGATCCTCGACCCGATTCAAGCCATCTTCCACCCCCTGGCTGGCGTCCCCTTTGCCGCCAGCCTGCTATCGATCCTCCTGGCTCACGAGCTGGGCCACTACACCGTGGCCCGCCTTCTCGGCACCCCGGTGAGCCTGCCATTCTTCATCCCTATGCCCCTGGGGCCCTTCGGGACCCTGGGCGCCTTCATCCAGATGAAAGCGCCGCCCACCAACCGGCGGACCCTGCTCGCCATCGCCGCCGCCGGGCCCCTGGCGGGCCTGGTCTTGGCCATCCCCATCCTGATCCTGGGCCTATCCATGTCTCCGGTGCAGCTCATCCCCTCCAACGAGCCCACGATGATGGAGGGCAACTCGCTCCTCTATGCCCTTCTGAAAATCCTCGTGTTCGGGCGCTTCCTGCCCAGCGGCGGTCTGGACGTCTTCCTGCACCCGGTGGCCTTCGCCGGCTGGGCCGGGCTCCTGGTGACCGGGCTCAACCTGATCCCGGCCGGGCAGTTGGATGGCGGGCACGTGATCTACGCCCTTCTGGGCGGGCGCTCCCGGCTCCTGACCAGTCTCATCATCTTCGCCTTGATCCTTCTGGGCCTGATCTGGAACGGATGGATCTTCTGGGCCATTCTGGTCTACGTGTTCGGACAGCGACACGCCGAGCCCCTGGACGACCTCACCCGCCTGGATGCGCCGCGTCAGGCTCTAGCCATCCTGCTGGTCATCGTGTTCATTTTGGTCTTCACACCAATACCGCTCACCGTGATCGGAGGGGGCTGATGCCTGACACCGCTGGCGCAACAGAGGAGCACGCGACGACACCCCCAGGGGCCTCCGGCCCCTCGGGGACCCCGGAGGTGGCATCAGACCCCATGGCCATCATTCGGGACCTGGCTGCTCTACCGCATCGCGGTACTACCACTCCCCAGGAAACCCAGGCAGCCCAGATACTGAGCGACCGCCTGAAAAGCCTGGGGGCGGAGGTCCACCTGGAGAGCTTTGCCACGCCCAGGGTCTACATCTGGCCGGTGCTGTGGATGCTGTTGGGGCTCATTGCCGGCTTACTCCTGGCTCCTCTGGCGCCCTGGGCCAGCCTGGCCCTGGCCTTTGCCTCCGCCGTCTTGCTCTTCCTGTATTTCGACTGGCGCGCGTCCCCCACCACCTACCTTGCCCCCAGAGGTAGATCGGTCAACGTCATCGGGCGGAGGACAACCCCAGGGCAAAAGACGGCCAGAACGGCCATCCTCATGGCCCACTATGACTCGGCCCCCGCCTCACTGTTGTACTTGCCCTCGTTGGTCAGGGGCTTCCGGCAATCGCTATTGATCAGCCTGGCCCTGGTGGCCCTGGCCCCTGTCCTCTTGCTCTTGGGCTTGCTTCGCATCGGTGAGCCGGTCACCGGGGTCCTGCGAATAGTGCTGGCGCTGTACTTCCTGGTTCAGGGGGCGATGACCGCGGTGGACTATCTCCGCTTAGGCTACGTCAACGGCGCCAATGACAATGCCACCGGGGTGGGCGTGGCGCTGGCCACCGCCGCCCGGCTCTGGGCAGACCCGCCGCCGGACCTGGACGTCCTGGTGGTCCTCACCGGCGCCGAGGAGGCAGGAATGGTGGGGAGTCACGCCTACTTCCGAGCCCATCGCCGGGAGTTGGACCCCGAGAACACCTATCTCTTCAACCTCGATAACTGCGGGGCTGGGAACCTCTGCTTCGTGGAGCTCACTGGGATGGTCACGGACGTAGGCTATCGTAACGTCCTTTGGAGACAAGCCAAGGCTCTGGCCTCCGAACCGCTCTTCGCCGACGTGAAACCGGGCACCTGGCGCACCGGCGACTTTGACTCCATCTGGTTCGCCCGCGGGGGCATCCCCAGCCTGACCATCATGGCCCAGGACCATCGGGGCTGTGCCCCCAACCTCCACCGGCCCACCGATACCATCGACCGCGTGGAACCGGCACTGGTGGCTCACGGCGTGGACTTCGCCGAGGCGCTGGTACGGCGGCTGGCATCATCCTTTTCAAATGAAGCTTCACCGCAAACCGACGAGAGCATTCACCGCGGAGAACGCGGAGTTCGCTGAGATCGTTCTTTTATTTCTGGGCCCTCGTGGCCAATCCTCCCGCAGCCCCCGCTTTCGCGGGGGCTGCGGGAGGATCAACTGCGCCCCTAGCGGTCTCGGCAGCAAAAATCTTGCCTGGAATGCAGCCTTAAGGCTGCATTCCAAGAATTCACCCTATTAGGACTTTCGCTTGAGTCAGCCGCATGGTAAGATGCGGCTATGATTACCAAACTTCAATACGTTCCTGGATTCCTGCTTCCG
>JACQYG010000261.1 GCA_016208345.1 Chloroflexota bacterium | reverse complement strand
AGAGAAACGAGGAGAAATAGAGGGGGACAATGTGGACGATATCCTGCCATTTCTCCTGGTCAAAATCCGCCGGGCGTTCAAGGAAGGGGCCACGCTGGAGACGGTCTCCAGCGGCTGCGCCGCCTACGTCTCGGCCCTGAAGGCCCGGCACGTGATCACCGGCAAGGCGGCCGAAAACCTGGAGGCTGCTTTGGAGGTGGCGGTAACGGAGGTTGGGGCGGAGATGGGAGTGGCGCTATAGCGGATAGCGGAATGCCCTCTTTTTTCCTTGACGCTCCCTGGTGCCCGGTGTATACTTGGTTGACGCCTCGCCTTTCTAGTAAAGAATGAAGGACCATGGCTGACCGGCTCTCTCCTGGATATGTAGTGGTGCTGTGGGACGTCATGTGACGGAGGTTCTGTGCGTATTATCCTTTATACTGGAAAAGGTGGTGTAGGCAAGACCAGTGTGGCGGCGGCCACGGCCGTAAGAGCCGCGGAGCTTGGTTACCGTACCATTGTGCTAAGCACCGATGCCGCCCACAGCCTGGCCGACTCATTTGATGTTGCCATTTCTCCAGAGCCAACAAGGATCGCCTCTGGGCTGTGGGCGCAGGAGGTGGACGTCTACCACGAACTGGAGAGCCACTGGGGTACCGTACAGGCCTACGCCGCCTCGGTTCTATCCTGGCGCGGGGTGGAGGAGATCGTGGCCGAGGAGATGACCGCCTTCCCCGGGATGGAGGAGCTGGCCAGCCTCTTGGAGATCGTCTCCCACCACGACTCCGGCAAGTACGACCTGGTCATTGTGGACTGCGCCCCCACCGGTGAGACGTTGCGCCTCCTGGCCGTCCCGGACGTGGCCCGCTGGTGGCTGGAGAAGATCTTCCCCCTGGAGCGCAAGGCCGCCCAGATCCTGCGGCCGGTGGTCCAGCCGCTTATGGGAATACCGATGCCAGACGATAAGGTCTTCGACTCCATCAAGGAGCTCCTGTTGCAATTGGACCGGATGCACAAGTTGCTCTCCGATCCGGAGATCTCTTCGGTGCGACTGGTGCTGAACCCAGAGAAAATGGTGATCAAGGAGGCCCAGCGTACTTTCACCTATCTGAACCTGTATGACTACCCGGTGGACGCGGTGATCTCCAACCGCCTCATCCCCAGAACGGTTCAGGACGCCTATTTCGATTCCTGGAAAGAGAGCCAGGACCGGTACGGCCAGGTGGTGGAGGACTGCTTCGCCCCCCTGCCCATACTGAAGGTGCCCCTTTTTGATCGTGAGGTGGTCGGCCGCCACATGCTGAAGCTCATGGGCGAGGCCCTCTTCGGCGACGAAGACCCAACCAGGTTCTTCTTCAAGGGGAAGACCCATTCCATTGAGAAGACGGGGGACGGCTACGTGTTGTCGTTGCCACTTCCTCTGGTGACCAGGAAGGAGATAGACCTGGCCCGGGCGGGCGACGAGCTGATAATCAGGGTGGGCCACCAGAGGCGAAACCTCCTGCTGCCCCGGGCCATGGTGGGCCTGGAGGTTTTAAGTGCCCGTTTCCAGGGGGAGACGCTTAAGATCCATTTCGCAGGGCAGAGATGATCTACCGGAGCAAGGCACCGGTGCGCCTGGACCTGGCCGGTGGCTGGAGCGACGTACCGCCATTCTCCAGTAAAGAAGGCGGCGCGGTGGTGAACGTCGCCATCGCCCGATACACCAATGCCTTCCTGGTGCCCCGGAAGGACGATGCGGTCTCCATCACCTCCGCCGATTTCGGGATGACCGTTCGGGCCAATAGCCTCCGGGAGTTACACTACGACGGCAACCTGGACCTGATCAAGGCCGCGCTCAGGCGGTTCCCCGTAGCCACTGGCATAGACCTGCGCGTAAGCTCCGAGATGCCGCCGGGCTCAGGCACCGGCACCTCGGCCTCCCTGGGGGTCGCCCTGGTGGGCCTCCTGTCCTGGGTTGGTGGCCGGGGCCTTTCGCCCCAGGAGGTGGCGGAAGAGGCTCATCTCCTGGAGGTGGGGGAGATCCACGTGCCGGGCGGCAAACAGGACCAGTATGCCAGTGCCCTGGGAGGGTTCAACTACCTGGAATTCCAGGACCCGCAGGTGCGGGTTAAGGCCCTGAGGCTGGATGCGGGGTTTGTGGAGGCCCTACAGCGGGATCTTGTCCTCTGCTATACCGGCCGGTCCAGGGTCTCCGGGGACATCATCCAGGTGGTGATGGACTCATTTGAGCGCGGGGAACCGGCCACGGTGGCCGCCCTTCACAACCTCAAAGCGGTGGCGGAGAGGATGCGCCGGGCTTTGCTCTCAAGCGACTATCAGGCGCTGGCCCGCCTGCTCTCGGAGAACTGGGCTGAGCAGGTGAAGCTGCACGCTTCGGTGACCAGTCCGGAGATCGACGCCCTCTTCGCTCGGGCTACCAGGCATGGTGCCCTGGGTGGGAAGGCCTTGGGTGCTGGCGGAGGAGGGTGTCTCTTGTTCTTATGCCAGCCGGGAAAGGCCGGCGTCGTGCGCGCAGAGTTGGCCTCGGCCGGGGCCCAGGTGTTGGATTTCGATTTCGATACCCGAGGCCTCCAGGTGTGGAGCGAGCCATGGAGCCAGCCTGGAAGAGATACCTGACCGATTACAACGAGGGCCTGGGCGTGGTCTACGAGCGCTTCATGCTCAACGAGTACCTGGACCGGGTCCTGAACAGATATCCGGTGAGGGCCGTGCTGGAGGTGCCGATCTACGGCATGGCCGGGGTCTCCGGCATCAACAGCGTGCGCCTGGCCCAGCGCGGCTGCCAGGTCACCCTGGTGGACTACGACAGCGAGAGGCTGGCGGGGGTCAAACGCATCTGGGGCGAGCTGGGCCTGCCCTGTGAGACCGCGCATCTGCCGGATCTATCCCGCTTGCCGTTCCCCGATGGCGCCTTCGACCTGGTGTGGAACTTCGCCGCCCTGTGGTACCTGCCTCAGGCTGAGGCAACGCTGAGGGAAATAGCCAGGGTCGCGGCTAGGCTGGTCTTCATTGCCATGCCCAATCGCTGGCAGGTAGGATATTTGCTGCGAAAATATGCCTTGGATCGGGAATTCTTTCGCACGGTTGACGAGCAGTGGGTCAAACTTGGCCGAATCAAGAAGATCCTGGTGCAGTCTGGGCTCTCCATCGTGGAGGAGGGTGTCCTGGACGTGCCACCCTGGCCGGACACGGTGATGCCGGCCGGGGAGTTTCTGCGGAAGATCGGCATCAGGTCCGGGAAAATGCAGGCCGCGTTCTCGGCGCAGAGCTGGCACTGGAGCACCATGGATTATTACCTGGGCAAAGACGCCACGCTGAAGGCCCGGGTGGAGCGGTATGCCATTCTGGACCGGCTGCCCCTGCCCTGGTGGTTGAAGCTGATGTGGGCGCATCATCATTACGTGTTAGGGCTTAAACTTCAACCCTTGATTTGAGCGAGCCGTAGGCCTTAACGTGGATCATGTTTGAATTGATACCTAAGGTCCCTCAATATATCCTGGCCCGTCGCTCCGACCGGCCGAGAATGCTGCCGCTGAACTTGGTGGTGAGCGTGTGTTACCGCTGCAACTCCCGATGCAGCACCTGCAACGTTTGGAGGAAAGAGGCCCAGGAGCTAACGCTGGAAGAGTACGAACACGTCTTCGCCAGCCTGAGGCGAGCGCCGTACTACCTGACCTTTAGCGGCGGCGAACCATTCCTGCGCCACGACCTGGTGGAGATAGTCTCGGCCGCCTATCGCCTGTGCCAGCCTCGGGTGATCACCATTCCCACCAATGGCATCCTATGGAAGGCCATCCCGGAGCGCGCCGAGGCCATCTTGAGGGCCTGTCCCCGGGCCCAGGTGATCTTTAACCTGTCGCTGGATGGTGTGGGCCAGGAACACGATGCCATCCGCAACGTGCCGGGCAATTACGAGCTGGCCCTGCGCACCTTCGATGGGCTCAAAAGGCTGAGACGCTACCCCAACCTGGTGCTGGGCATCCATACGGTGATCTCCAGATTCAACGTTCAGCGTATCCCGGCCATCTATGCCGAGCTCTCCCAGTTGGGTCCGGACTCCTTCGTCACCGAGATCGCCGAGCAGCGGGTGGAGCTGGACACGGTGGACTGCGACATCGCCCCCGCGCCGGAGCTTTACGCTCTGGCGGCGAACTTCCTGATCAATGCCATGCGCCAGGGGCGGGCCAGGGGATTCGCCCGCATCACTCAGGCCTTTCGCATGGACTATTATTCCCTGGTGCAGAGGATAATCACCGAGAAGCGACAGGTGATACCGTGCTACGCCGGGTGGGCCTCGGCCCACATCGCCCCCGGTGGCGACGTGTGGACCTGCTGTACTCGGGACGACCCGGCGGGCAGCCTCCGGGAGATGGGGTACGACTTCGCACGGGTCTGGCAGACGCCTAAGGCCCAGGCCTTGCGCCGGAGCATCCGCCACAACGAGTGTTATTGCCCCATGGCCAATGCCAGCTACACCAACATGTTCCTGGATTTGCCCACGCTCGTTCGTGTGGCAGGGAGGGTGGCCTTCTAGAGACCGGAAGATGAGAGCTGCAAAGGCACTGGCACAGGTTGCCCTGGTTAAGGGCGACGACCGCTACACCAATATCACGAAGGCCCTGGAACTGATTGCCGGCGATGTAGCCTTGGGCCAGAAACGCCGCGTCCTCATTAAGCCCAACTTCGTCTCCACCACCCGCCAGCTGGCTGCCACCCACGTGGAGGCGATTCGGGCGGTGCTGGAGTTCCTGAAAAACCGGACGCATGCGGAGATGGTCATCGCCGAGGGGGCCGCTCTGGCGGATACCTTCGACGGCTACCGCAATTTCGGTTACCAGGCCCTGGCTAGGGACTATCACGTGACCTTGGTGGACCTAAATCGGGATGCCTGGGTGCCTCTAATGGTCTATGACCGAGACCTCCGGCCCTTCGCCGTGCGGGTGGCGAGGACGGTGGTGGAGAGCGACTATCGCATTTCCGTCGGCCCGCCCAAGACCCACGACGCGGTCGTGGTCACGCTGTCCTTGAAGAACATGGTCATGGGCAGCGTGATCCGGGAGGAAACCAGGGGGCCGGGGAACGCCCGGGTGCTCAACTCCCTGGGTTCGGTCATACCGCGGTCGGTCAAACGTTCGCCACTGTACGAATCGGTGAAGAGCCGGGCCCTCGGCCCTTTTAGCCATTCGGACAAGTTCGCCATGCACCAGGGCTACCCGGCCCTGAACCTGAACCTCTATCTGGTGGGACGGCACGTGTACCCCCATTTGGCAGTGATCGATGGCTTCGAGGCCATGGAAGGGGACGGACCCGTATTTGGCGACCCGGTGGAGCTGAGGCTGGCCATCGCCAGCGCCGATTTCCTGGCCGCCGATACGGTGGCGACCCGGATCATGGGCTTCGACGTCAACGACGTCGGCTATCTGTACTACTGCCGAACCCCACTCCACCATCGCTGCTCAACGAGCCTGGCGGACGCCTGAGGCCGAAGAGTGTCTGACGCATATTTTCAACAGTACGACGCGAGTTGCTGCTCCATGAATTGACGCTTCTCTCCGGTTTCTGGTATACTAACAGCCGTCCCGGAGTTCAACTCCGGGACATCAGGAAGGGAGCCAAGCGGGAGCATCAAAAGCTCCCGGATTTTGCGTTTGGAGGTCTCCTCACAGCCGTGCACATAACAGTCACCGGTGGGGCAGGGTTCGTGGGCTCGCACCTGTGTGAGGTCTTGCTGAACCAGGGGCATTCGGTCCTCTGTCTGGACAACCTGATCACCGGGCACAAGAGGAATATCCAGCATTTGTTGGATGATCCCGGTTTCCGGTTCCAGGAGCACGACGTCACCCAGCCAATTGCGGTCGAAACTCAGGCCATCTTCCATCTGGCCAGCCCGGCCAGCCCACCGGGCTATCTGGACTATCCTCTGGAGACCTCGCTGGTCAACTCCCTGGGCACATATAACCTGTTAGAGCTGGCCCGGGCCAACTGTGCCAGCTTCCTCCTGGCCTCCACCTCCGAGGTCTACGGAGAGCCGGAGGTTCATCCCCAGTCCGAGGAGTACTGGGGCCACGTGAACCCCCTCGGCGCGCGCAGTTGCTACGACGAGAGCAAGCGCTTTGCCGAATCCCTGACCATGACCTACGTGCGCAAGTTCGACCTGGACGCCAGGATAATACGTATCTTCAATACCTACGGGCCGCACTCTGACCCCAACGACGGCCGGGTGGTGCCTAACTTCGTCACCCAGGCGATCAAGAGCCAGCCCATTACGGTGTACGGCAACGGCACCCAGACCAGGAGCCTGTGTTACGTCTCCGATATGGTGGATGGGATCATCAAGGCCATGTTCACCGAAGGCACCAAAGGGCAGGTGTTCAACCTGGGCAACCCCGATGAGCGCACGGTGATCGAGTTCGCCCAGGTGATCAAACGGCTTAGTGGTTCTGCCTCGCCCATCGAATTCCGCTCGCCGATCAGTGAAGACGACCCCTCTCGCCGCTGCCCGGACATCTCCAAGGCCAGGAGCTACCTGAAGTGGGAGCCAAAGGTGGACCTGGAGGAGGGACTGCTCAAAACCATCGCCTGGTTCCGACAAGTGGATTGTTAGCGGTTATGATCGAACACCCAAGCCCCCGCCCATGGCCCATGGCTCGTCCGGCCGGAGGCGAGTCTTTTTATGCGGTCACCGCCACTGTCCTCTTGATGGCGGTCTCGGCCCTGGCCCTGGCCTATCTACCCCTCGCGGCGGCCACGTTTCTGTTGGTGGGCGTTCTTGTGGCCTTGCTCACCCTGGTTAGGATCGAGTTCGCCTGCTATCTCCTGGCCTTCGCCGTGCCTTTCGGCTCCCTGAAACAGTTCCCTTTCGGCCCTTTGGTATTCACCGTTGCTGATCTTCTCGTGGCATTGCTGGTAGTGGCCTGGACCGCCCAAACGGTGGCCCAAAAGCGAAACCGGGTGGAGAAGGGCCCGCTCTTTCTGCCGATCGTCCTCTTTCTCCTGGCCCAGACTCTCTCGCTACTGGATGCCGCATTCATTGCTGGCAGCGCCAAGGAAATGGCCAAGTGGCTGGAGTTCGCCGTGGTCTACCTGGTGGCCATTAACACCTTATCGGCAGAGCAGATCAAACGCGTCGTCGTATGCTTGCTCCTGGCCGGGATTGCCCAAGGGCTTCAGGGATGGGCCCAGTTTTTCCTCCGCCTTGGCCCGCCCAGCTTCCAGATCGGCGAGCGGTTCCTGCGAGCCTACGGCACCTTCAACCAACCCAAGACACCATGAAGAAGACCTACGACGCCTACTTCCTTGGCGCCGAGGGCTTCGGCCTGCCGCGCATCCTGCTGCTCGATGTGGACGGCAGCGTGGTGTGGGAGGGCGACCCGGGCTTCAAGGTCGGGGTCGGCTGGGACCCGCTGGCCGGCTAGACCTTCTTCGACGGACCGCTCCGCGAACTGGTCGAGCGGCGCGGCCTGCGGGAGCTCCAGCGCCTGCGCGGCGCCGCCGGCACCGCCGAATCGATGATCGCGCGGGGCTCGATCCGCGACGCGCTCGACCGGCTGCGTCCGCTGGCCGCCGTGGCCGCGGACTTCGACGCCGAGGTGCGCCAGGCGCGGCGCATGGTGGAAGCCCTCGAAGCGGCCGGCGGACGGCTGGTGGCCCGGGCCGAGACCATCGCTGGAGACTTCGGGGTATTCGACGCCCGCACGGTGAAGGTGACCGATGAGAACTGGGCGGTGGTGGAGCGCATGGCCCACTGGCAGGCGGCCCTGGGCATGCTGGCCGCCTCGCCGATCACCGGGGTGGGCATCGGCAACTATGAGGCCGCATATCCTGCCTATGCCTTGCCCGGATGGGAGGACCCTCTAGGCCACGCCCACAATTACTACCTGAACATCGCGGCGGAAACAGGCCTGGTGGGGCTGGGGGCTTATCTGGCCCTGCTGGCAACCGCCTTCGGCCTTTGTTGGTGGGCCCAGCGTCGGTCGGTGAGCAGCTTCGCCCGGGCCCTGGCCGTTGGCACCCTGGGAGCCCTGGTTGCTCAGTCAACCCACAACCTTTTCGACAACCTCTGGGTCCACGGCATGTGGACATACGCTGGCTTGCTTTTGGGGATGGTTCACGCTGCCCAAGGACACCGTGAAAAGCCGGGGGGAGACTTTGACTGACCAACTGGAGATCCTGCTGCGCAATACGCGCCTGGCAAAGCAGTTCCTGAAGTTCGCCGTGGTGGGCACCATCGGGGCGGTGGTTGACTTCGGACTGTTAGCGATACTAAAGGAGCTGGTGCACCTGAACCTCTACGTGGCCAACACCTTCTCGTTCACCGCTGCCGTCCTGAACAACTACACCCTAAACACCTTCTGGACGTTCGGGGACCAGGAGAACCGCCGTCCCGCGCAACAGCTCGCGCAGTTCTTCCTGGTGAGCATTGTGGGGTTGGGCATCAACCAGGCTTTACTCTACGTCTTCCACGACATCGTGGGTCTTTGGTATATGCTGGCCAAGGCCATCGCCACGGTGGTGGTGTTGGGCTGGAACTTCACCGCCAACAGGCTCTGGACGTTTCGGGGGGCCTGAGGGGGACCCTGCCGCGTTTTCTGTGCTAGGGGAATCAGGAGATGGCCAAGATCTCGGTGGTAGTGCTCACGAAGAACGAGGAGAAGAATATTTGGGACTGTCTAGAGACGGTCCGCTGGGCGGACGAGCTCATCGTCCTGGACTCCTTGAGCACCGACCGGACGGTGGCCATCGCCCAGCAATACACCCCCCGGGTATACCAGCGGGAGTTCAAGAACTGGCCCGACCAGCGCAACTTTGCCCTGACCCTGGTTACCGGAGACTGGGTCTTCTTCGTGGATGCCGACGAGCGTTCCACGCCGGAGCTGGAGGCGGAGGTACGCCGGGTGACTCAAGACAAAATCCCGGTGGGTTGGTGGGTGCCGCGCAAGAATGTCATCTTCGGGAGGTGGATCCGCCACACCGGGTGGTCTCCGGACTACCAACTGCGCCTGTTCCAGCGCAAGAAGGGACGCTACGACACCAAACGCCTGGTGCATGAACTGGTGATCCTGGACGGCGAGGCGGGCTACCTAAAGAATACCTTGTCCCACCTGAACTACGATAGCCTGGGGCAGTTCAGGGCGAAGCAGCAGGTTTACACCGATCACCAGGCCCAGATGCTCAAAACCCAGGGCGTGCGGCCGAGGTGGCAAAGCTACCTGGGCCAGCCGCTCAGAGAGTTTCACCGCCGGTTCTTCAAGCTGGAGGGCTACAAGGACGGCTTTCACGGCCTCCTCTTGAGCCTTTTAATGGCCTACTACGCCTGGCTGACCTACCGAAAGCTTGGTCACCTGTGGCGGCGGTCTCCCCTCTGAGATTCTCTTCTCCCCATTGCCGCCGCTGCCCTCGGGGGCCTAGCCGCCAGTCCCACTGCCTTCCTCTTGATACGCAGAGTAGCGAGCATTGATCAGTTGGGCGATTTGCGTCTCACCGCGGAGAACGCTGAGAACGCCGAAAAAATGGAAACCCCCGCGGTCTCTGCGCGCTCTGCGGTTAAAGGCGCTGGCGACCGCCAATGCAATTGGCCTGCCACCCATGGCGGATTGAACGCTGACCTCTGAGGATCACGCCGTTTCAAACCAAGGCCTCACCGGTTTGGGCATTCATCCAACGGACTTTCCCCGGCTCCAGGCGGAGCCAGATCCCCTGCTGTGGTTCCACGACGAAGTCGTTGCGAGCGATGACCTTGAGTCCCTCGCTCCCCACCTGCACCGTGAGAAGCAGGTGGGAGCCCAACGGCTCGATGACCAGCACCCGGGCCGACAGCCCCTCCCGCGCCGGTTCGGTGGTGGCATGGATGTTCTCGGCCCGAATGCCGAGGAGCACCGTTTCTCCCGAGCGCTTTTTCAGAGAGGGAGGGGCGGCCAGATGATGGCCGCCAACGGAGACGACGGCTTGGTCGCCATTGACCTCGATGGAACCCTTTAAGAAGTTCATCGGCGGATTGCCAATGAAACCGCCCACAAAGACGGTGGCCGGCTCATCGTAGATTCTCATGGGCGTGTCGTGCTGGATGATCTCTCCCTCTTTCAAAATGGCGACGTAATCGCCCAGGCTCAGGGCCTCTACCTGGTCGTGGGTCACGTAAACGGTGGTGGTCTGAATCTCGTGAAGGAGCCGCTTCAGTTCGGCCCGCATTTGCAATCGCAGGAGGGCATCCAGGTTGCTCAGGGGTTCGTCCATCAGGAGGACCTCGGGCTCCACCACGATGGCTCGGGCCACCGCCACCCGCTGGCGCTGGCCGCCGCTCAATTGGGACGGATAACGCTCTAACAGCTCCGCAATCTGCAAGAGTTCCGCTGCCACCTGCACCCGTTTTTTGATCTCCTGATGGGGCCGCTTCTGCATCCTCAGCCCAAAGGCAATATTCTCGAAGACGGTGAGATGAGGAAAGACGGCATAACTCTGAAAGACCATGGCGATGCGCCGGCGGCGGGGTGGCAGGTCCGTCACATCCTCCCCGCCGATGCAGATGCGTCCACGGTCTGGGCGTTCTAATTCGGCAACGCAGCGGAGCAGGGTAGTTTTGCCGCACCCGCTGGGCCCCAGCAACACAACGAACTCCCGATCCCTGACGGTCAAGGTCACATCCCGAACGGCAGTCACTTTGCCAAAGGTTTTACGAATGCCTTCCAGACGAATCTCTGCCATGTGCACCTCACCGATAAGACGCCGGTCATCTGATTTGTAGCCGGTGACCAGCGGTTTGCCCCATGGGACTTGCGATCTGCAACCCTATTTCACTACCCGTCCCCACATATTGAGCAGGTAACGGCGGATGATGAAGATAAAGACCAGGGCTGGTGCAATGAGGAAGAAACCGCCAGCGAAACGAAAGGGAAGAGGAGATTCGTTCAAACCCGTCAGGACGTG
>JACQYG010000260.1 GCA_016208345.1 Chloroflexota bacterium | reverse complement strand
CCGGGACCTCCTCGTAGTGCGCGAACTCCATACTAAAGATGCCCCGGCCCTGGGTGATGGAGCGCAGGTCGGTGGCGTATCTCTGTACCCCCGCCAGCGGCGCCTGGCCGGAGATGACGCTCAGGCCCGACTTCGGCTCCATCCCTAAGACCCGGGCTCGCTTAGAGTTCAGGTCACCGATTACGTCGCCCATGTATTGCTCCGGGACAGTTATCGTCAGGTTGCCGATGGGCTCCAGGAGCACGGGCCGGGCGTTGGGGTCGCTCATCCCCTTTCTGATCGCCCCGATTGCCGCCAGCTTGAAAGACATCTCCGATGAGTCCACCGGGTGATAGGACCCGTCGTACAGGGTGACCCGCAGGTCAGTGATCGGATAACCGGCCAGTAGGCCTTCCAAAAAGGCCTCCTTAACGCCCTTCTCCACCGCCGGGATATAATTCTTGGGCACTGCACCGCCTACCACACGCTCCGCGAACTCCACCCCGCTGCCCCTGGGCAGCGGCTCCAGTTCCAGAAACACGTGGCAGTACTGGCCGTGGCCGCCAGTCTGCTTCTTGTGCCTGTACTCCGCATTGACCTTGGAGAGGATCGTCTCTTTATACGGGATCTTGGGCACGGATAGGGTTACGTCTACGCCGAATTTGCGACGCATGCGCTCCGCGGCGATTTCCACGTGGGATTCCCCCATCCCGGCGATGAGTGTTTCGGCGGTATCCGCCTGGCGCGTGATGGAAATGGTAGAGTCCTCCTCGGCCAGGCGGGCCAACGCTGCCCCCAGCTTATCCAGGTCGGCCTTGGTCTTCGGTTGAATGGCCGCCGTAAAGGATGGTGCCGGGAACTCTATACCTGGGAGAAGCACCGGGTGATCCTTAGTGCAAAGGGTGTCGCCAGTGGCGGTTTCGGCCAATTTGGCCACCGCTCCCACCTCGCCGGCACCCAGTTCTACCACCGGCTCCTGGCTCTTGCCATGTAGCACGAAAAGCTGGCCGATGCGCTCCTCGGTATTCCGGGTTGAATTGTATACCCGGGAATCGGAGTGGATGGTGCCGGAGTACACCCTGAAGTAGGTCAACTTGCCCACATAGGGGTCGGCCGTGGTCTTGAAAACCAGCGCCGCCAGGGGCAAGGTTGACCTGGGTTCCAGCGCCTCGTCGCGGCCGGTGGCCAGGTTTCGGGCTTGGGCCGGAGGGGCGTGTAGGGGGGACGGGAGATAATCGACTATGGCCTCCAGGAGCGGTGGGACCGCCTTGTTAGCGGTGGCTGTGCCACAGAGGACCGGGACAACCTTCGCCGCCAGGACGCCGGCCCGGAGGCCCCGGACGATCTCGGCCTCGGTCAGTTGCTCGCCCTCCAGGTACTTGGTGATCAACTCGTCATCGGTCTCCGCCGCCGCCTCCACCAGCTTCTCTCGTGCCGCCTCGGCCTGGGCCTTTAAGTCCTCGGGCACCGGTGCCTCTTCTCCCTTGGGGCCCACATAGGCCTTCATGCGCACCAGGTCCACGACCCCCTTGAAGTTCTCCTGGGACCCAATGGGAAGCTGGATGGGGACCACCGAGTTGCCGAATCTGGACTGAAGTTGCTCCAGCGTGCGGTGGAAATCGGCGTTTTCGCGATCCATCCGGCTGATGAAGGCCAGCCTGGGCAGCTTGCGTTCGTCGGCGTACTTCCACACCAGCTCTGAACCCACTTCGACCCCGGCCACTGCGCAGAAGACGATGATAGCGGCGTACACAACCCGCGCGGTCTCCTTCACCTCGCCGACGAAATCGGCATAGCCAGGCGTGTCGATCAGGTTGATCTTGTTTGCTTTCCATTCAATAGGCAAGAGAGAGAGATTGACCGATATATGGCGCTTGGTCTCCTCTGGGTCGTAGTCGGAAACTGTGGTGCCCTCCTCAACCCTGCCCAGGCGGTTGATGGCGCCAGAGGCGAAGAGCATGGCCTCGGCCAGTGAAGTCTTCCCGGCACCACCGTGGGAGAAGAGCCCTACGTTTCGCAACCGCTCAGTGGTGTACGATTTCACCCCAACCTCCTCAAATTGACTGCCCGCACGACTGACGGACGGCCGCGGCGCATTATAGCACAGAAGGGCACCCCTGGCAATCCAACGGGCCTAGCCCGCCAGGGCCGCGCCGCGGTTGTGCGAGATCACCCTGATCTCCCGGGGTGAGAGGGCCTCCTGGAAGATCTGTAGTGCCCGATGCGGGTCGGCCTTGCCGCAGGTAAAGATGTCCAGGGCCAGGAAGTTGCGTTCAGGATAGGAGTGGAAGGAGATGTGCGATTCGGATAGAAGCGCGAAGCCGGTGACCCCACCGCCGCGTGCCCGTTGCGTCGAACCAACGTCCGCCGGGAAGCGGATCAAATAGGGCTCGGCTATCAGGTGGAGCCCACTGACCACTGCCGCCCGTACCAAGAGGTCCTTCAGGAACCTTTCATCGGTCATGAGCCTTGAATCTACCCCGTACATATCGGCCAGGAGATGTTTTCCGAGCACTTCGACTCCTTCCTGGATAACTGCCTACAAGAGCCTGCCCTGAGAAGCCTTTCGCCCTGAGTGGAGCGAAGGGCAGCCGAAGGGCGGCTTGGCCCTTCGGCTGAGCCTTCGGGCTGAGGTCCTTCGGTACACTGAGTGTCCCTCAAGGACACGAAGTGCCTCCGGCCGAAGCCTCACGGCGAAGCCTTGACCGGACTTGCACCTCGCTAATCTCTACTCCTTCGTTCCAACTAAGTGCGATTGCGCAAGTCAGCGGGTCGTGTTGAAAGTTTATGGTATCGCTCGGCAGGTTTCCGCAAGTCTTGCCATACTTCACTTCATTGTCCCAATCGTTTGCGAAGGCCTCTGCCTGCCTCGCAATCAATTTTCCTAATGCGCCTGCCTTTCTCAAGGTTTCCAAGTATGCTCTTCTTAACGAGGTTTCAACAGTTACGGAAAGAGGGACAAGCGTTGGATTGGAATGTTCGATGACATATTCGGCTGATTGAACATCAACCTGGATATAGGCGAAACGGCGACGTTACAGCAACTTTACAAACTCGTCTACACTGAGACCAGCCTGCCTAACAATGGCACGTAAAGTGCCCCTGTCCAGTTCTTTATGGTCAGGAACAACTACCTGAGCGAAGGGGTCATCCCGACGTAGAATCATATGACTCCCCTCCTGCCGTTTCAGATAGAATCCAACCTTGCCAAGTGCTTTGGCGCACTCCCTCCCTGAAATCCTTGGTAACTTGCTCATACGGCCACCATCAATGTGTCAAAGTGCTCTTCAGGAACAGGCAAGCCATCTTCTTCAAGGGCGGCGATGTATCCCTGAATCGCCTCTTTGATATTGGCGATGGCCTCTTCTTTCGTCTTCCCCTGACTAATGCAACCAGGCAGGCTGGGGCATTCAGCCACCCAATAGCCGTCTTCACCAGAATAAATAATCACTTGTCTCATTGTTCCGCCTCCATTCAAGCCACCGTTTCGCCAAACTTACATCTCACGACACAAAAGTGTCGTGAATCCAACATACATTTTGTTGCTACTGCCGGCTTAGCGAGGGTGCCATTTGGCCCAACCTTCCAGATAATACCACAGGAGCGGTGACTCGTTCAAGGTGTTCACCGCCACCGGCACCTCGGCGATGTCCGCGTCGAAGGAGAACATGCCCTTCAAAACGCTCGACGACAGGAAACGCACCGGAACGGAGATCCGAACGTTTTCGACGTCGGGCTCCACGTTTGAGGCCAGGGCAAAGCCCCAGTCTCCGAAGGAGGGCACGTAGACGTGATAGGGCTTAACATAAAGCCCAACGTCCCGAAGGGTGTGGACCACCGACCAATAGGCCTTCCGCACGAAGTAGGGCGAGGCAGCCTGGGTCGCCAGCATGCCGCCGGCGGCCAGATGTCGGGCCGCCAGGCCGTAGAACTCCCGCGAATACAGCTTGGCCAGGTTCTCGTTCCTGGGATCCGGCAGGTCGATGATGATGGCCTGATAGAGGCCAGAGGTCTCCTCCAGGTACTTGTAGGCATCCTGATTGACGATCCTGACTCGGTGATCCTGGAGGGACCCCTGGTTGAGTTCAGCCAAAAGGGGATACCGGGCCGCGAGGGAGGTCATCTCCCGGTCGATGTCCACCAGGGTGACGTTTCGGACGTCGGGATACTTGAGCATCTCCCGGGCGATGAGCCCGTCTCCGCCGCCCAGAATCAGGATGTCCTCTCGGGAGCGGGCCAGGGAGAGGGCCGGGTGCACCAGGCTCTCGTGGTACCGATACTCGTCGGTGGAGCTGAACTGCAGGTTTCCGTCCAGAAAAAGCCGGAGGTCGTCCTTCCATTTAGTGATGACGATGCGCTGATACGGCGTCTGCTGGGTGTACAGGATCTCGTCCTGGTAGAGGCGATGCTCGAAGAGGGAGGTGAGCTGGAGGGAGTAGAAGAAGCCGGCCAGGAGCAGCCCCGCCGAGGATGCCGTGGCCAGAGCCAGAGGCCAACGGGTCCGCAATGTCCTCCAGAAGACCTGTAGATTTAGGGCCACCACGGCCAGATTGAACAGGCCGGTCAAGAAGGCAGTCTTCAGCAAGCCGAAGTTCGGCAACAGGATCAACGGGAAAGCCACCGAGGCCACCAGGGCCCCTAGATAATCGAAGGAGAGCACGTTGGCCAGGGTGTCCCTGAGGGTACCATAGCGCTTGGCGATGCGCGCCACCAGGGGGATCTCCAGCCCGATGAGGGTGCCCACAGTGACGATGATTATGACCATCACCAGCTTGTAGACTTCTTTGAGGGTGGAGAAGATGGCGAAGAGCGCGGCGGCGGAGGTGCCGCCCACCAGACCGATGGCGATCTCCACGACCATGAATTGAGTCAGGAGGTCACCCCGGAGCCTTTTGGACAGGTATGAGCCCAGTCCCATGGCCGTCATGAACAGGCCGATGGTGATGGAGAACTGGTAGATGCTGTTGCCCAAAAGGTAGGTGGATATACTGCCGACCAGGAGCTCGTACAAGAGCCCACAGACGGCGATCACCAGTATTGAGGTGAATAGTGCCCCAACCTCGCGCTTGTCTTGGTCGATTCGGCCCATCCTTTAAGTCGAAAGGG
>JACQYG010000323.1 GCA_016208345.1 Chloroflexota bacterium | reverse complement strand
GGAAAATGGGCGCCTCCTTGTCCGAGTTGATGGCCACGATGAGCCTGGAGCCCATCACGCCCACGGTATGCTGGATCTGCCCGGAGATGCCTATGCCCAGGTACAACCGGGGCTTGCACTTCCTGCCGGAGAGGCCCACCAGGCGTTCCTCGGCCAGCCAGGCGTAGTCGTAGGCTATCGTGCGCGTGCAGCCGATCTCGGCCTGCAGTGCACTGGCCAGCCCCTGAATCAGGGCCAGGTCCTCCCTCTTGGCCAGACCCCGCCCCACGCACACCAAGCGCTCCGCCGACTCCAGATCCACCACTTCGCCCCCCTTGGGCCGCTTCTCCAGGATTTTCAGCCGGGGCTGGGGCAAGGCCAGCTTGAGCGTTAGCACCTGCCCGGTCCGGGCCGCCCGGGGGCCGATCTCAAACGTCTTGGGCATAACCGCCACCACCTGTCGGGCGGTGACGATGACCTCCGTGGCCACGGTATTACCCCCCAGGGCGTAGCGCTGGGCCACGACCCTGCCCCCTTCCGGGCCAGGAGCTTCGACGATGTTCAGCCCAAGGGCGTCGGTGACGCAGCCGGCACCCAGCTTTTGTGCCAGGCGAGGGGCCAACTCCTTGCCCCGGCGGGTAGAGCCCATGAGAATCAGGCTTGCCGCCGCCTGTTCCACGATCTGTCGCAGGGCCTCAGCCACCACTTCTGCCTGAAGCTCGGCCATGGCCGCGTCTTCACACACATAGGCCACGTCCGCGCCGTAGCCGAACGCTTCCGCAGACCTGGCGGCCGCTCCAGGGCCCAACAGGGCCACAGCCAGCCCGGCCTTCAACTCCCGCCCCTTGGACAAGAGTTCCCAGGTGATCTCGTCCTTCTCGGAGTAGACCAGTATATTCTCCATTTTCTTCCTCAGGTGACTATGGCCACACCCCTTCCCGGATCAGCGCATCCACCAGCTTGCCCACGGCCTGGTCCACATCGCCGGTGAAGATAACATTCTTGCGCTCTTGTTGAGGGGCCAGGTTGCTCTGTTGAGTGACGGCCGGCGGTCCGGGAATCAGTCCTAAATCCGCGGCACTCCACTCCTGGATTGGCTTGCGGCCGGCCCGCAGGATTTGTGGCAGGGTGGGCAGCCGGGGCTCGTTGATCTCCGCCACCACGGTGACCAGGGCCGGGAGGGGCGCTTCCACCACCTCCAGGCCGTCTTCTAAAGAGCGCGTGGCCCGAAGCGTGCCGCCGGCCACGTCCATCTGCTTGACGAACGTGACCTGGGGCAGGCCCAGCAACTCGGCTAATCTTGGACCAACCTGGCCCGTATAATTGTCGGCCGAACCCTCACCTAAGAGCACGAGGTCAACGTGGCCCAGCTTGCCAACGGCGGCGGCCAGGGCTCTGGCCGTGATGGAAGGGCCGCCACCTTGCAGGGCCGGGTCAGTGACCAAGATCGCCTCATCAGCCCCTATTGCCAGGGCCTCTTTTATGGTCTCTCGCAACTTGCCGGTGCCCAGAGACAGAGCCGTGATCTTCACCTCGCCCAACCTCTCCTTAAGGCGCACGGCCTCCTCCAGGGCATTCTTGTCAATATCGCTCAAGACCAGGGGCAGTCCCTCCAGCACCGGCTCCCGGGTGTCTCGTTTGATGCGAACCTGTTTCAGATCTACCACCTGCTTGATACAGACGACAACCTCCATGGCACGTCTCCTTCAAGTGGACAAATGCCCAGCCAGGGAGCAGGGCCTCCCGGCTCACCCGTCTACCTTGAAACCCCCAAACACCGCCCGTTGATAATCCTTCCAAAAACACTCCACCACCGGGAACCCCGCCTCCCGCAGCCAGGCCATGTTCTCCTCCAGGGTCGCACACTTAAGGCCAGCGCTGGCATCCATAGTCCTTTGTCGCTCCCGCACCGTCTCCAGTGGTACGTCCTTATTCAAAACCTCTTTGGTGCGGCGGACGATGTAGTGGAGCCAGTGTTCATGGTACAGCGCATCCAAGGCCGGCGTGGCCGCCCTCAGCCGGTCCGCAGAGACGAAACAGCCCGCTGGCGTGAGCATCTGGAACACCTGGCGGTAAAGGCGGCGCTTGGCATCGTCGCTGATCAGGTGAATTGCCAGGCAGGACAGTATGGCGTCGTAGTGGTCGCCCAGGTCTTCGTTCCAGTCGGGCTGCTCCAGGTCCCGCAGCAGGAAATGGACACGCTCGGCCTGGTCCGCATACTTGGCCTGGCCAATCTCCAACATCTCCAGAGAGTTGTCCAGGCCGGTGACGGTGGCGTTGGGATAGCGGGCCAACACCACCTCCGCCAGCGAGCCGGTGCCGCAGCCTAGATCGAGCATCCGTAGAGGTGCTTCGCCACAGAACGGCAACACCTGGACCATCACGCTGAAGATCTCCTGGCGTTTGGGGATGACCAGATCCGCTCGCCGTTCCCACTGCTGGGCCCGCTCTCGTCCCTGCCATGACTGCTCGTATATGATTGTGGTCATGTCACGCCCTGGCAGAGTATTCAAAAAGGTTCGACCTTCGACTATCCGAACCGGTATTGCACCCCGAAGCCGGCTCGGGGATAGTGCCACTCCAGGCCCTTGTCCTGACAGGCGACCGTGCAGGCGCCGCACTCCAGGCAGCCCTCCCAGTTGACCTGGACCCGACCCTCTGGGTCCAAGGTGTACAGGTGTGCCGGGCAGACGAAAAGGCACGGGCGGAGCCTACAGACGGCCTGGCATACTTGCTGATCGATGGCAATGTGAGGCTGTTTGTCCAGCCCAAAGACATCCAGGCCAAGTTTAGCCTCGATGTTCATGAGGTTTCTCCCCTGCACGGATGGAAATGGACCTTCACTGGTTTGCCCGGTTGCTTGGAAATCGGCTCACATCTTCAGAAAACCAACGGCATCTCGCACCGTCTTCCAGCTTAGCAGCCGCCTTCTCATCTCTCCAATCGCCGTCGCCGACAGTTTTCCCTTTGGCTCCGGGCCAATCGTCAACAACTGCTCAAGAATACCGGTGACGGCCTGAGGGTAGACGGTGTACAGCCGAGGGTTGTCCAGCACATGCAGGGCGTTCTTGAAGGTCGCTAAATCTTTAAGAACAAAGCTGTTTTTCAAGAGCGCCTCGTACTGGGCCAGGGAAGCGGCGGAGAAATCGCCGCGCTGCCTGGCGGCCAGGATGGTCCGGGCGGCGATGACGCCGGAGGCCAGGGCAAAGTCCATGCCCCGCACCGTCAGGCCCATGTTTAGCGCCAGCCCGGCCGCATCGCCAACCACCAGAAAGCCGTCACCGTAGAGCCTCGGAAGAGCGTTAATGCCCCCCTCCGGGATGATGTGAGCGGAATATTCAACCGTCGTGCCGCTGTCGATGAGGGGAACAACCTCCGGCCGCTCCTTGAACGCATCCAGCAAGGTGTGGGCCTCCACCGGCGGCTGACAGTCCATGAGTCCCTGGATGCCCAGCACTAGGCCCAGGGACAGGCTCTCCCGGTTGGTATAGAGGAAACCACCGCCAAACACGCCCTGGGTGATGCTACCAAAGAAGAGCTGTGCTGCGCCCTGGCCGGGGGAAACGGCAAACCGATCGTCAATGGTTTTAGCCGGGAGTTCGATGATCTCCTTGAAACCTAAAGCGAAGTTGCGGGGCTGGTGGCTCCCCCGCCACCCAGCCTGCTCGGCGATGAACGAGAGTGCGCCGTCCGCGGCCACCACCACACTCGCGCCGATGTCCTCATCGCCGGCCCGGATGCCCAACACCTTGCCATCCTGTAACAGGAGCTCCTCTACCTTGTACCTGGGGATGATCAAAATGCCCTTTTCCGCCACAACGTCGGCGAGCCAGCGGTCCAGCTTGCCTCGCAGCACCGTGACGCTGTGAGGCGGACCGCCGCGACGGAAGGCAACGCTGGACAACTCCAGGGTGGTGGAGCCGCCATCGGCCATCATGGTCAGCCGCTCTTTGCTGACAATGCGCTCAAAGGGGGCCTGGTTCCAGAGGTCCTCAGGCAGATAGGGGCGCACGGGCCCCAGGTAGAGGCGGCCACCCGAAACGTTTTTCGCACCCGGGTAGTCGCCCCGCTCCACCACCATCACGTCCAATCCATTGCCAGCCAGGGCGTACGCACAGGCCAGCCCCGCCAGCCCCGCACCCACTATGACTACGTCGACCCTTTCCATAGTTTCCTTTTAGCTGCTTTACCGCAGAGCACGCAGAGAGCGCCAAGATTTCTCTTTACTCTCTGCGTTCTCAGCGGTCTCCGCGGTTAAAGTCGCCCCCGCGCTTTTGGTTTACCGATACGCCACAGAAATGTCGCCGATGAACTCCCGGCCGATGATGATCTTCATGATGTTCGCGCCACCCTCAGCGCCCACCACGTAGGACATCAGGCCCCGCAAGCACATCTCCAGCGGGCAGTCCTTGGTGAAGCTGAAGGCTCCGTAGTAGGTCATGGCGTGCTTGACGATGTCCAGGGCCAGGGATGGCGCGGTGAGCTTGCAGATGGCGACGATCTCATTGATCTCCTTGCGGCTAAAGCTGCCATCCCGGTAGAACTGATCGATCATCCAGGCGCCCTTGAGCAGCGTGTTCATCAGCATGTATAGCTTGGCCCAGTCCTCAGCGATCTCAAACGAGATTCCCTGGAACTTGGCCAATGGCTGCCCGAACAGGTTTCGCTGTTTGATGTACTCCGCACCCATCTCCAGGGACTTCTCGGCTCCACCGGTGCATGCCGCTGACACCAGGGTCCGGGCGACGTTGAAGCCTTCCATAGCGGCGTGGAACCCCCGGTTTTCCTGGCCCAAGACGTAGTAGCTGGGGATTTCCACGTCTTTGTAGATGATGCCGCTGGTGGAGAGGCCGCCCCGGCCCATGTCCTCGTACATCTTCCAGGTGAGGCCCGGGGTGTTCACCGGCACGTAGGCAAAGGTCATGCCCCTGATGCCTGCCGAGGGGTCGGTGCGGAACAAGGTGAGGTGGCCGCCGCCACGCTTGGCCGCCTCTTTGCAGCCGGAAATGTACACCTTTTCGCCGTTGAGGATGTACCTGTCGCCCTTCTTGACCGCTGTCGTTGTGATCCTTGC
>JACQYG010000045.1 GCA_016208345.1 Chloroflexota bacterium | reverse complement strand
CGAGCAGTTCCCTCTGACTCGGCCTCACCAAGTACGGGGTTATAACGGAAAGAGCATTCGCCCCCAGGGCTGCCGCACGCGTTCCCAGGGCAATGCATTCGGCGGTGGTGGTGGCCCCAGTGCCGACGTAGACCGGAACGCGACCACGGACCTGGTCCACCACTACGGCGGTGACTTGCTCTTTTTCGGCCGTGGAGAGAGCGTAGAACTCCCCCTGAGTGCTCACCGCGAACACCCCATGGACCATATTCACCAGCACGTACTCAACCAGCCGTCGCAAGGCTTCCTCGTCCACCGTCTGGTCCCGGTGCAAAGGCGTAGCCAGAGCAGCAATGATTCCCTGCGGGCGAAAATACGCGTTCATCTTTCACCCCTTGTTGTTTCTGATAGGTAGGGCTCCCCGGTCGAGGTCAAGATCCTGAATTGTGTCGAGGCCTCAACCTGCCATCGCTGTCGCAACCCGAGACACGCAACGAGGAGCGAATGAAAAAGCCAGCCCCTCGTCATCGTTGCCAGGCTCTGCCCGTCGGTGACAGGCGCGCCAGCGCCCTCCCCATGCGCTCCAGGCCTTCCGAGAGCTTGTCATAAGAATTGGCATAGGAGATGCGCAAGTACCCTCGGCCATGATCGCCGAAGGCCTCCCCGGGCACCACGGCCACTCCGGCTTCTTCCAGCAGGTAGAGCGCCAGCTCCTGGCCGCTCAAGCCAAAGGCGGAAATGTCGGCAAAGGCATAGAATGCCCCCTGGGGCACGTGACAGGCAACACCCGGCATCCGATTTAACGCGCTCACCACCAGGTTTCGGCGCCGTTGAAACGCGGCGACCATCTGTGCCACACAGTCCTGGGGGCCGTTCAACGCCTGGATTGCACCAGCTTGGGCGAATGAAGTGGCGCAAGTGGTCACATACTGATGCACCCGGATCAACGGGCCCATTAACTCCCTGTCGGTAGCCACGTAGCCCAGCCGCCATCCGGTCATCGAGTATGCCTTGGAGAATCCGTTGAGTAAGAAGGTCCGCTCCTTCATGCCAGGCAAGGCGGCAATGCTTACGTGTGCCTGGCCGTCGTAGATGATCTTCTCGTAGATCTCGTCGGAGATGACCAGGATATCGTGCTGTTGGACCAGGGCGGCTACTGACTCCAACGTCTTCTTCTGCAGGACCGCCCCGGTGGGATTGTGCGGAGAGATGAGGACAAGCATCTTGGTCAGCGGGGTGATGGCTTTCTCCAACATCTCTGGCTCCAACTGGAAACCATCCTTCGCCGGCAGCGGCAAAGGGACCACCTGGGCCCCCATCATTGCCGGGATACGGAGGTAGTTCAGCCAGGAGGGGCCGGGCACGATCACTTCGTCGCCCTGATCCAGGAAGGCACTCATGACCGAGAAGATGGCCTCGGACACGCCCACGGTGACGGCGATTTCTCCGTCGGGGTCATAGTTCAGGCCATTGTCACGCTGCAGCTTCAGCGCGACAGCCTGGCGCAGTTCGAACAGGCCGTAGTTAGAGGTATAGTGTACCAGGCCCTGTTCCAGTGCCCCTTCGGCTGCTATCTTGACGTGAGGCGGCGTGTCGAAATCAGGGCGGCCCAGCTCCATATGAATGATGGGCACACCCTCCTTTTCCAGGTATGTGGCGCGCTCAAAGATGACCCGGATGTCCGAAAACGGAACTCCTGCCATCCGCAGAGCCTCGCGCCGCTTGGTCTCCATGGGTTGCACCTCCAGATTCCGCTACACCGCTCCAAACAAACCCTAGCCACCAGTGCCACTGGACGCGACCGGCAGTCAACCGGCACCTGCGCCTTGGTCCGGCGCCAGGACCAGCAGCCTGTCCCGGGCGGCCACTTGGCCTTGGCGGATAACCCAACGAACCCTGCCAATTGCTCGGATGTCCGCCAGAGGGTCACCGTCGACGAGAACCAGATCGGCACGCTTTCCCACCTCGATGGTGCCCACCTGGTCCTCCAGACCCAAGGCCTGAGCTGCCGTGCAGGTGGCGGCCACAATTGCCTCCATGGGAGTCAGCCCAAGGGCCAAAACGGCGACCTCCAGGCTCTGGCTGAAGTCCTGAAAGTGGGTGAAGCGCACCCCGGCGTCGCTGGAGATGATGAACAGAGCGCCATCTTGGATAGCCCGCCGCACGGGCTCCAACTGGGCCTGAAGCTCGGCCCGCTTCGACGCCATTGCGCTCACGTCCCATCCTGCTCTAGGCAGGAGCACCCGGTACAGGCCAGGCAGGGGCACCCCTACAAAGAGCCCGCGAGCGATGAGCTCCTGAACCACCCCTCGGTCGTAGGCATAGCGGCCGATTTCGTCCAACCAGTGAAAGTGCTCAATTGTGTCAGCGCCTGCCTCCACGGAGTATCGGATGCCTTCGGCCCCGATGGCGTGAGAGGCCACCCGGCAGCCCAGACGATGGCTCTCTGTTACCGCTGCCGCAAGCTCAGCAAGGCTGTACTGGGCCCGGCGGGGGTTGCTGCCCGGTGTCATGTTCCCGCCGGTGGCACATACTTTTATAAAGTCGGCCCCGGCCCTGACCTGGCTGCGCACGGCTGAGCGGAGCTCGTTCTCGCCATCAGCCTCCAACCCCAGGAAGTGCATGTGTCCAGCTTTAGTAGTGATAGGCATGCCGCAGGCCAGCACCTGGGGGCCGATGGTATGCCCGGCCTTGATGGCATCGCGGAGTCCAATGGTGACGACACCCTTGCCCCCACAGTCGCGCACCGTAGTGATGCCAGCGGCCAGAGCCAACTGGGCTTGCCGCGAGGCCCGCAGGAGGAGCCTTTCGTCAGTGTCCTCTGCCAGTTGGCGGATGACGGAAGAGTGGTCGGGGCCGGCACTGAAGGTCAGGTGGACGTGGCTGTCGATGAGGCCCGGCAGGATAGCTAGCCCCTGGGCATCTAAGTGGACTGCCGGCTCGGCCCTCGACACGTCCACCTGTGCCTCTGGACCGACCGCCGTGATGTAGCCGTTCTCTATGACTATCGCCGTATTTGGCATCGGAGGGCGCCCGGTCCCGTCGATAAGTCGGCCTCCCGCGATGACCATAGCCGTTGGCTCATCCCTCATATGCTATATCCCAGCTCAAATCCCTCCCGCATGGCTTCGGCCACGCTGCGGGGCCTCAAGCTATCGCCGAGGACGAAGGGTGAAAGACCATCACCTACGAGCTCGTCGGCGATCCCCCGTTCCGACACCGCTCCCAGGGCCAGCACCACGGTGTCCACCGGCGCCAACCGATTGCCCAGGCCCAGGCGGTCGTAATGGACGGCGTTGCTTTCAATGGCCGTTACCCGAGCCTGGGTGATGATCTCCACTCCCAGGTCTGCCAGCGAGCTAATGAGTAATTTCCGGGTCCAGGGTACAAATTCCGGAGCCAGGTCAGGCAGCATTTCGAGTATGGTCACCTGGGCCCCCCGATCGGCCATGTACGCCGCGGTTTCGCAACCTACAGCGCCCCCACCGATCACTACCATCCTGTTTCCAGGAGCCACCTTTCCTTCCAGGATATCCCAGGCGGTGACGGCGTAGGCCGCTGCGCCCGGGACATCGGGCACGAGTGGCCGGGCACCGGTGGCCACCACCACCGCGTCTGGTGCCAGACGCCGAACCAGATCCCGGGTCACGGTGCAGCCGAGACGGACCTCCACCTGAGACTTTGCCAGTTGACCCGCCAGATAGCCAGTCAGGCGGGCCAGGTCCTGCTTGCCTGGGGGAACGGCAGCCAGGTTGAGCTGCCCCCCCAACCGGTCAGCACGCTCGCAAAGAGTCACCCGGTGGCCCCGGCGGCTGGCGATGGCCGCGAACTCCATTCCTGCCGGACCTCCGCCAGCCACCAATATGGCTTTGGGAGAGACGACGGGCTCCAAGCGAAAGAGCGCTTCTCGGCCTACCGCAGGGTTGGTGACGCAGCTCATGTCCGCTTGCTTGACAATCGTACGGCCGTGACACTCGGGGCGATTGCAGGTCAGGCAGGGGCAGATCTCATCGTATCGGCCTTCAGCGGCCTTCCGGGGCCATTCCGGGTCAGCGATGAGGCCTCTTCCCACGGCGATCAGATCGGCCTGACCGGTGACAAGTATGGCCTCGGCCAGGGACGGATCATGGATCTTGCCTGCTGCCACCACCGGGACGTTGACCGCACCTTTGATGCGAGCGGCAAGGGGGACCAAGTAACCAGGTGGCAGGGCCATGGGCGGTGAGCTCATATAGAAGGTATCACCGATGCCAGCGCTGACGTCGATGACGTCGGCACCGTGCTCCTCCAACAGCCGCGCCACGATCAGGGCCTCGGCTGGAGAGAGCCCCTCAGGGACACCGTCGTCGGCGTTTAGACGGCAAGATACGGCTGTGTTGCCGCCGACCACCTCCCGGACCCGGTCCAGGACTTCCAGCGCAAAGCGGCTACGGCCCTCCAGGTCGCCGCCGTACCGGTCAGTGCGGCGGTTGAACCTGGCGGACAGGAATTGGTTGATCAGGTAGCCGTGGGCCATGTGGAGCTGCACCATGTCGAAGCCGGCGTCAATAGCCCGGCGTGCTGCCTGGCCGAAGGCCTCCACCAAGGCTCCGATCTCAGCCAGGGTAAGTTCCCTGGGCACGGGGCGCCCGGTAGCCGGCACCGCCGAGGGTCCCACGGGCTGAGTACCCGCATAGTTGATTTCCGTGTTCCCACCGGCATGGGCCAACTGAATGGCCACCGGGGCTCCGGCATCCTGAATCGCTCTCGCCAGCCGCCTGAGTCCCGGGACGAAAGCATCGTTCCAAATGGCCAGGGGGTACCAGGAGCTACGCCCCTCGGGCGAAACGGCCGCAAACTGGACCACAATGAGCCCCGACCCACCCCGGGCCCTTTCTACGTAATAGTCGATGAGCCTCGGGGTCACCGCTCCGTGATAGGTCGAGTAGCGGGTGCCCATGGGTGGCATGACGATGCGGTTCTTGAGCGTTATGCCTCTGATGGTGATAGGCGAAAAGAGCCTCGTCAGTCTCTGGTTGTTCATTGCCCATGTCCTTTCCGAGGAAGTGGGGTTTCCAACCGTCAATCCGCCACCGTGCTGGGCAAACCTCCCATTGGGGAGGATTACCTTGGGCCAGGAAGGGTATTGGTCAGATGACCGACCTGGGAATGGCTAGGGTCTCGAAGCCCTTGGCCACGGCATCTATGACCCGCTGTCCGTTGCACAGGGTGAACAGGCGATGACCGGGCAGGAGCACATCCACATTCAGGTTTGCCAGCCGCCGCACGCTGGCACGATAAGCGTCGAGGTCGGTCCCCGGGGCATTCAAAAGGCTGATCCAACCGGTCTGACCAGCCACCGGGCAGAACTGGATAGTGTCGCCTGAGAACAGCACCCGTTGCCCAGCTACCTTTACCAGATAGCACAGCGACCCCGGGCTGTGCCCCGGTGTAGCGATGACTTGCAGCGTATAGCGGCCCACGGTCACCGTGTCGCCGTCGCCTAGCCGCCGGTCTACTGGGCAGGGGATCATCATATAACCCGGAGGGTAAATACCGAAGGGAAGGGCCACGTTGAGCCCGCTAGCCTCGACATCGGCGGTCTCCACAATCTTTGCCTCCGCGCTGCTGACCAAAACGCGGCAGCCGAGACGAACGCGTAAGGCCGCCGCCCCGCCGCTGTGGTCAGCATGGGCATGGGTGAGGATGAGGGTGCGCACCTTACTGGCGGCGATGCTGTGGACAGCGATATTGCACAGCAGTGGCTCCACGTCCACGCCGGAACCGGCATCAATCAAGGCCACCTCGTCGCCGCCATCGATCAGGTAGATATGGCAGTCGTACTCATTGGAGAGGCCAATGCCAGTGCGACCGCTACCAACCAGGTAGATATCGTCCAAAATCTGCATAACGAACCCCTTTAGCGCATACGGGGGTCCAGAGCATCCCGTAACCCATCCCCCACCAGGTTGAAGGCTAGCACCGCCAGCATGATGGCGATGCCTGGGAAGATGGAGATCCATGGGGCCAGTTGGAGATAGGTGCGGCCCTCGTTGAGGGTGGTGCCCCAGGAAGGCGTGGGGGGCTGGGTACCCAGGCCCAGATAACTGAGAGACGCCTCGGTCAAGATGGCATAGGCGATGGTCACCGAGGCCTGGACGATGACGGGAGAGAGAACGTTGGGAAAGATGTGCCGCAAGAGAATGCGCCCATGGCTGGCACCGATGACCCGGGCGGCCTGGATGTACTCCTTCTCCCGCTCGGCCAGGACGGGCCCCCGGGCCACCCTGGAGAAGAAGGGGACGTAGACGATGGCGATGGCCATGACGGCGTTTTCGATGCCCGGCCCCAGCATGGCAGCTATGGCGATGGCCAGGAGCAGCACAGGGAAGCTAAAAAAGACGTCCATGACCCGGCTGATAGCGATGTCCCAAGCTCCACCGAAGTAGCCAGAGATAAGCCCCAGGAAGGTCCCAACGACCAGGGCTATGGTTACAGAGGAAAAACCAACGCCCAGGGAGACGCGCGAGCCGTGGATGACGCGGCTCAGGAGATCACGCCCAAAGCGGTCTGTGCCGAAGGGTTCCTTTGGGTTAGGTGAGTGTAGAGCTGCTGCCACGTCTACCGCTAAGGGATCCCTTGGCGAAACCGCGTCGGCGAAAACGGCCAGGAGAACAAGGAACACGGCCATGACCAGCCCTACTACCACCAGCTGGTTACGGGCGATGCGGCTCAGGAAAGGGGCACTGCGGTTAGTGGGGCTCTTAAGCATAGCGTATCCTCGGGTCCAGGAAGGCGTACAGGACATCCACGAACAGGTTCACAGCCATGAACATAACGGCAACGAAGAGTACGGTTCCTTGCACGGAGGGGTAATCGCGTTGGTAGATGGCCCATAAGAGCAGCCGGCCGATGCCGGGCAGGCTGAAGACCTCCTCCACTACCACCGTGCCGCCCAGGAGATAGCCCATCTGTAAGCCTGCCACTGTAACCACGGGGATCATAGCGTTCTTCAAGGCGTGAGCGATGAGGACTACCCGCTCCGCCAGCCCTTTGGCACGAGCCGTGCGGATGTACTCCTGACGAAGCACCTCCAGCATGCAGGAGCGGGTCATGCGCATGATCACCGCGGCGCTGGCCGTCCCCAGACAGAAACCAGGCAGGAGCATCATGTTGAGATTAGCCCCCAGATCCTTGAGGGGTGAGACCCACCCCATTGCTGGAGCCCAGCGGAAGGCCAGGGAGAGGACCAGGATGAACATCGTCCCTTGCCAGAAGACGGGGATGGAAAGGCCGGTGAGGGCGATAATGCGGGCCAGGCTGTCCACCGGACTGTTGTGTTTGATAGCGGACACGATACCCGCGGGCACGCCGATGAGTAAGGCTACGATAATAGCGATGGCCGCCAATTCCAGGGTCACGGGCAAGCGTGAGAGGATGAATTCTAGTACCGGAATGGCCGTGCGCCAGGAGTGGCCGAGGTCACCCACCAACACCCGGGTGATCCACTGGTAATACTGGACGTACACCGGCTGGTCAAGGCCGAAGTAGCGCCGGAGGCTCTCCACAGTCTCGTACGAAGTGAGGGCCTCCGTACCCATCATCTGCTCCACGATGGTGCCAGGGATGAGCCGGATAAGCAGGAAAACGATGATGGTCACCCCCAAGAGGGAGGCGATCATGGTCAGGAGGCGGTTAGCGATATACCTTTGCATGAGGAGTCCGGTTCAGGCAGGCCGACCGCTGGCCGGCCTGCCTGACAGATTACCTGTCCAGCCAGGTATCCTTGAACCCGTAGTACCAGCCGCCGGGGTGCTGCGTGTAGCCCTTCACATACTTCTGCATAGTGTTGAGTAGGTCGGCAGAATAGAGTGGAACCATAGGGGCTTCCTCGGCGATGAGCTTCTGGAGCTCGTCGTAGTAGACCTTGCGCTTAGCAGGATCCACCGTGGAGCGCCCCTTGTCCAGCAGTTCGTCGGCCTTGGCATTGTTCCAGCGGCGGAAGTCCATGCCCTTGGGTGGGGTGTGGAAGTGCCGGTAGTAGAGCAGGTCAGGGTCCATGAAACCGCCCCAGGCATTGAGGGTGATCGGCTCACGCCGTGCCCGCCAGTCCTCGATCCAGACGCCCAGGTCCACCGTCTCCACCGTCACCTCGATGCCGGCCTCCTTTAGGTTGGCGGCGATAACCGGAGCATTGGCAGCCATGGTGGCGTACCCCACAATGGTGCGCAGTTTCATTTTAAAGCCGCCAGGATGACCAGCCTCGGCCAGGAGTTGCTTGGCCTTGGCCACGTCGCGTTTCTGATTAGGAAGCTGCTCCGGTGGTAGCGCCCAGTATTTCATGGCTGGCGGCATGCCGCCGATCACCTGGCCCAGACCATAGATGGCCGCCTGCATGATGGCTGGCTTGTCCAACGCCAGGAGAATGGCCTGACGGACCTTCACTTTGTCAGTGGGCGGTGTATCACCAGGCAACTCCAGGGTGTCGATTTTGATCGCCGGAGTCCGGGTCGAGACCAGGTTCTTCTCGTCTTTGACCAACAGGTAGTTCTTGGCGTCCTCTAAGGCAACGACGTCAATGGTGCCAGCCCGCAGGCCCGCCAGGGCCGTCTGCTCATCCGGGACCACCTGGATAATGAGTTTGTCCAGGTACGGCTTGCCCTTCTCCCAGTAGTCCGGGTTCTTCTTGAGGACCAGCCTCTGGGCTGGGACAAACTCTTCCACCATGAATGGCCCCGTACCGATGGCCGTACGGCGCAGCGTATCCCCCGTGGGAGCACTGTCCTTGGGGATGACGGCATTGTAGCGACCACCCAGGGCTACCAGGAAGGGACCGGTGGGTTCCTTCAAGGTGATCTTGAGCGTCTGCTGGTCCACGACCTCGATCTTGTCGATCATAACGAGGTCGCCGCGACCAGCGGAGCCCACCTTGGGGTCCAGTTGCCGCTCCAGGCTGTACTTCACGTCCTCGGCATCCATTTCCTTGCCGTTGTGGAACTTCACGCCCTTGCGCAGCTTGAAAGTGTAAATGACATCGTCCTTGATCTCCCAGGATTCCGCCAGCTGAGGCTTGACAACCACGTCATTGTCAACCCAGGTCAGGTTCTCGTAGATCAGGGCCTTGCGGCGATGCCAGGCGTCGGCAGCCTCCAGATGTGGCTCCAGGCTGGGAACGTCAATGGACGTGGCAAAGGTCAGGGTGCCACCAGCTTTCGGCTTGCCAGGAGGTGCCGTGGCTGGCGCGGGCGTCGCGGCGGGCGTTGGCCCGCAGGCCGCGCCCAGAAGGCTAGAAAGGGCGGTGACACTCAGCCCGGCGGCTCCCGCCTTCAGTAGCTGACGGCGGGTAACCCTGATGTTCATGTTGGCCAGGGAATGTACCATCTCATCTACGTGGTCCATTTTTCTCTCCTCGAGTCTGCGTGCATCCACGTCCGTGGGTCCACTACGTTCCATTCTGCAAGTTGTCGTGTCCGTGCATGCCCTTGCCATTCCTTTCTGCCTAGAGCTTTCACCTCCTTGTTGCAGGCCGGATTACAGGGAAGCAGGGCACTGCTCCGGGCGGCCTGCCCTCTTCCACAAAGACCGGCTGCGATCGTTCAGGCCAGGTATGGGGCGGTCTCGCCGCCATGGGTGATGACGGCCACCTGGGTAGCCCGACCGTATTCCGCCAGCTTGACATCCACGGCCTCCTTCACGCTGGTGTAGTACTCGTAACCCATGTCTCGCACCTGGGTCTCGGTGAGGCCTGGCGAGACCACGGCCACCTGGACACGCTTTTTGACGCGGCCCAACTTCAGGCAAACACTGGCCGCGATGGGGTCTTTCACTTGCCCGGCCTCGATCCGGTACAGCAACTCCACGAGGTCGGACCTCAAATACTCTATCAGACCGCCATGGGTGATGGCGACGCCTTCCGGGCAGGCAGTGACCAGGATGATCGCCCCGCCGGGTTTGACGATGAGATCGGCGGCCAATAGCCCCTTGGATCCTTGCCAGAACTCCAGAAAGGCCGGATAGGAATTAGCGATGACGATGTCATACCGGCGTTGTACCGGAACACCATAGACCGCCCTGGCCGCCCGCTGCCCTGCGGCCTGCACCTGACGATGCTGGCCACAGAAGACCTGGTAGATGCCATGGTCCGGCGCGAGCACGGTGTCCACCACCATGGACAAACCGGCTGTGTCGGCCAGCGCCTCGATGGCCCGGCGGGCCGGGGCATCCTCGTGCCCCAGATAGTTGGTGGGGTCACGGAGGCCCACCAGATGGAAGCCCGCCACCGTCTCCTGGCTGGCGACGCCCGGGTACAGGATCTTGGCGCCCCCGGCGTAGCCGGGATGGGGGTGCGGCACGATATTGCCGATGCCGAGGACGAAGTCAGCCTCTACCACCGCCCGGCTCAGACAGACCCGAATGCCCTCCGGCGTCGTGCCAGCATCATAGAGGGCCATTGGGTCGTCATAGCGGTGATTGGCCACTGGGAAGCGCCGGACGACCTCATCTCCCAGCTTGGCTCGGAACTCCGTCTCGGTCATGGGCCGATGGGTTCCCAGGGCCATCAGGATGGCGATGTCCGTCTTGGCGACGCCACCTCGCCCAAGGCGCTCCAGGACAGAAGGCAGGATCTTGTGAACCGGGGTGGGGCGGGTGTTGTCGTCGCTGAGGATGAGCACCCGCTGGCCCGGCCGGACCATCTCTTCTAGGGGCGGCGTGCCCAGG